>NZ_JAVCWL010000053.1:0-33645 GCF_030846505.1 Massilia pseudoviolaceinigra
CTATCGTAAAGAACGCCAGAGAGATCGATGGAAGTCGTTGGGCCGACATCCTGGAATGCCTGCTCAGGGCCATACGTCCGCTTGTGGCCACTAAAGCCGGACGACACAACCTCTGTTGAGTACTTCACTCCCGAGTCGGTAACCTGCCTGGTTCCCTGGGTCGAAATATTGACAGTGTCGCCTGGCGTCTTGACCACGCCGTTGCCAACTTCGGCCCCACCGCCGATACCAATACTTCCGCCAGCAATAATCTGGCTGTCGATGTTGATGGCACTCGCCGCCGAAATATTGCCTGCGGCAGTGACGACTCCGGCATTCGATTTGGTCATCACCGACTCGATCGTGGTCCGGGTATCGGTTGTCTTCTTGGTGTAGTCCTCGATCTTGTCGTGCAGTGCGTCAGGATGGATATAGTAGTGCTGATCGTCCGTGTAATAAGACAACGGGTCGAGCGTGTACTCGTTATTGGTACCTTTTGGGGTAATCGTCACGCGGTTCACTGCGTGGACGGTGGTTTGATCCTGGAATCCAATCCCACCCTCCAATCCATATGCACCGCAGTCTGAAGCGCCTTGGCCATTGCCACCGCCACCGCTGACGCAGTTCAGATTCTTCAACGTGCCAATGTCAAGACTGCCGCCCGATTCGATCCGCGCGCCGGCATTAACTACGTCGCCCAGCGTCATATTGCCAAGGCTGATCACATTCGCGCCCTGCTTATTGATCAACCAGCCGCTCATGGTCAAGGTATCGCGCGCGCCGATGGTGGCATCCTTCTCATTCGTCACCGCGCCGCCCATCACGACGTTGCCGCCGTAAATCCGCCCGCTATTGAAAGTGTCGCCACCCGTGACAGTCGTGGTGCCGATCGCATTGACCACGCCGGTGACGGCATTGGTAAACGTGTCGACATCGAGTGTGGTATTGGTCGCGCTGATCGAGCCGTAGTTATTCAGTTCCGTGGCCGACAGGCGCAGGTCCTTGGCCGCGCTGATCGTGCCGTTGTTGGCGTTGGTGTACTTGCCGTTATTGAGAATAATCTCCAGATTATTCTCGGCCGCCACCGTGCCAATGTTGGTGAAATCGCCATCCATGACCAGGCGCAAGGTGCCGGTGGACGCCATCACGCCGTCGGCGCTGAATTTCTTCATGTTCGCCGTCAGCTTGGTGGTCGCATCGGTACGACCGCTGGTATTAATGAAGTCAGCCGTGTCGATGGTGACTTCTTCGCCGCTCAGCTGGCCGCCGCTGTTGTCGATGCTGGTCGTGCCAGCCACCTTGAGGTTCTTCAGCGCCACAATCGCGCCGTTCACGTTGCCCACCGTGGCCGCATTCACGGTCACCGTGTTCGATGCCAGCAAGCCCTTGTCGAACGCGCCGTTGTTGGTATTGCTGTTATCGATCGCCGCCACGTCAACCACCAGGTTGTTGTGCGCAAACACCGTGCCGCCGACGTTATTCAGTACCGGCGCCTTGAGCGTCGTGTCGAGCGCCGACTTGATATTGCCGTCCTGGTTATTGATGCCGCTGGACCCGGTCAGGCTCAGCGCCTTCAATGCCAGCATGGTCGAGCCGCCGGTATTGTCGATGCTGGTGCCGTCGATGGTCAGCTTGCCGTCGGCGCCGATGTAGCCGCCGTTCTGCTTGACGCTGCCGCCGGTGATCGTGATATCGCCCTCGCTGACGATCCCGCGCTCGGTGCCGCTGTGATCGTTGGTGAGGGTCTTGGCGGCGATGGCGATACCGCCCACGCCCGACTCGATCACGCCGGCATTGTTGCTGACGCTGTCGGCATCGACCTTGGCCGATTTCAAGCCGGACAGCACGCCGCCGGCATTGTTCACGTCCTTGGCCGCGACGATCAGATCGGTACCCGAGCTGATCACGCCGTCAGCATTGTCCAGCTTGCCCTTGAGGCTGCCGAGCTTGACCTCGCCCTGGCTGGCAATCCGGCCGCCCTGCATGTTCAGCAGGTCGGCGTCGGTCTTTGCGTGCACACTCGTCAGGCCATAGATATCGCCCTTCTGATTCCAGATGCCCTTGGCTGCGTCGATCTCGACTGTCGATTTGTCGCTCTGGATCGTGCCATCCTGGTTGATGAGGATGCCTGCGCTGCTGCTGAGCACCACCTTCTGCGCCGCGCCGATCAGGCCGCCGGTATTGTTGACGCCATTCTTGCCGATAATGGTCGCGTCGGTGCCGGCAACCAGGCTGCCGCCCATGTTGTGCACTTCAAGTTTGGTCGTGACATCGAGCGCCGTCTTGGCACTGACCACGCCGCCATTGTTGTCGAACGTTCCGACGTTGACGGTAACCTTGTCCTTGTTGCTGACCACCTGGCCCTTGACGTTGCCCAGCGTGCCGCTGTACAGGCTCACTTCGCCATCGGCCACGATATTGCCGCCGGCATTGTCCGTCAGGCCAATCGTCGAGACATTGACCGTGTCGGCGGCGGTGATGTTGCCGCCTTTATTGAGCAGGTCGCTGCCGGCGATGCCGATCGTGCCGGCCGCGCTGGTGATGGTGCCGCCATCGTTGATCATGGCGCCCATGCCCGAGTCGAGCGAGACCAGATGGTCCGCCGCGATCAGGCCGCCGCTGTTGATCATGCCGCGGGCCTTGAATTCGACCACGCCGGTGGCGGACAAGGTGCCGTAAGTGTTGTCGAGTACGCCGGTGCCGGCGTCGAAGAACAGGTTGTCGCCGCTGATCGCCACGCCGCCGGTACGAATGCCCATGGCTTGCACCAACAGGTCCGTCCCGAACTGATAGGTAAAGTCGAGCGCGCTGAAATCGACAGCTTGCTGCCCCATGCCGAACGACAGGCGCTTGCCGGCCGCGAGCTTGGCGCCGGAGGTCGCCACCAGGCCGCCGCCGTAAATGGCGGCGTTATTGCCAGCAGCGAACTGCCCGTTGCGATAGTCGAGCGTATTGAATGATTGCAGGGAAATATCGCCCTGCGTGCTGATGTTGATGGCGGCCGCCTGCACATCGGTGCCGCTGACATTGACGGCGGTGTTGGCCGCCAGCACCGCGTTGTTCAAGCCGACCTTGGTGCCGGCCACGGTAATCGTATTGCCTGCCTGCAGATTGCTGCCGTTCAGTGCCACGTCCGCGCCCGTCATGGTGATGTTCTTGGTGACGGCGATCTGGATGCCGTCGGCGTCCAGGCGCGAAGTCGGGCCGGATGACTGGATGCCGAAGCTGTCGCCGGCGGCAATGGTGCTGCCGGTCAAAACAGCGTCGCCGGTGGCCAGGGTCACGCCGCCATTGCTGGCAAAGCGTCCACCCGAACCATCGAAACGCGCGCCCTGGGTATTGATCGTCAGCGCTTGCTGGCCGATGACCTCGCCCTTGCGGCCATCGAAGGCCGCGGTGGTGAGGCTGGCGCCGCCCTGCGCGCTGACCAGGCCGCGCACATTGTCGAACGCGCCGGTCGTGGCCACCAGATTGGCGCCGGTGGTGATCTTGCCGTCGGTATTGTCGAAGCGGCCGGCCGAATTTAGCGTAGTGCTGCCGCCGCCGGAAATGACGCCCTTGCGGTTGTCGAACGCGCCCGTGCCCGCATTGGCGCTCAGTGCGCCATTGCTGAGCATCGAACCGCTGACCGAGGTGATGCCATTCGCGCTGACGGCCAGCGCGTTGGCGCCGGTCAGCTTGCCGTTGGTATTATCGAGCGCGCCGCTCGCCCCGATGGTCAGCTTGTTCGCCGCCACGATGCTGCCGTCGCGGTTGCCCAGCGCGCCATTGGCGGCAATCGTCACGTCCTTCCCGCCCGCGATCATGCCGCCAGCGGCAGGCGCGCCGGTCCCAATGGCACCATTGTGCAACTGCCCGCCCGTCAGGCTGACGCTTCCCTGCGCGCTGCGGATGGTGCCGGCGCTGTTATCGACCGTGCCGCCGGCAGCGGAGACCAGGTTCAGGTCGCCGTTCGATGCGAGCGTGCCGCCCACATTCTGTACGCTGCCCGCGCCCAGCGTGAGCGCGTCGCCCGCCAGTATGCTGGCGCCGCTGTTGACCAGCACGCCGCTGCCAGCCTGCACGGTCATGCTCTTGCCTGCGCTCAGCAGAGCGCCGCTGTTGTCGATACCCTTGCCCTGCACAGTCGCGTTGGCGCCGGCCGTAATGCGGCCCTGGGCATTGCCGAGCGCTCCCTGCGCGACGAGCGACAGGTCCTTGCCCGCACTCATCAGGCCCTTGCTGCTGTCGATATTGCCACCGGCAATCGTCAGGTTGCCGGCCGCCACGATGGCGCTGCCCGCGCCCTGGCTGGCAATGTCGCCGGCATCGATCGCGACCGATGCCTTGGCACTCTGCACGATGCCGCCACGGTTATCGAGCAGCGCCTTGCCGGCGTCGAGCACCAGATCCTGGTTGGCGATGATGATGCCGTCCACGTTGCCCACGCCCTTGGCCGCAATGCTGGCCGCGCCGCTGGCCTGGATCTGGCCACCCTGGTTGTCGAGCGCGCCGCCGAGGGTCTTGAGGTCGACCGTCAAGTCCTTGCCTGCGCTGATCAAGCCGTTCTTGCTGGTGAGCGATGCGGCATGGATGCCGAGCGCGCCGTTGGCAATCAGCTTGCCGGCATCGTTGTCAATGCCTTTGGTCGTGCCGAGCAGAATGTCGGTGCCCGCCTGGATCGCGCCGCCCTGATTGGAGAGCGGACCAGTGACAGTCAGGCCGATCTGCTTGGTGGCAACGATGTTGCCGGCCTTGTTGACCAGCGCGCCCTGGACTTGCGCGTCCAGGCCCTCGCCCGCCGCGATGGTGCCGCTGCTGTTATCCAGCTCGCCCGCGCTTGCCAGGGTCATGCTGCCCTCGCTGGTCAACTTGCCCTTGACGTTCGTGATGGTGCCCGCCGTGCCGGTATCGATGGCCAGCTTGCCGCCGGCCGTGACCTGGCTGCCGCTGTTGTCGAGTCCCTGGGTATGCAAGGTGACGTTGCCGTTACTGCCGATCAGCGCCTTGGCGCCGCTGTCGACCTTGCCGGCCGTCAGGTCGATGCCGGTGCTGCCGACCAGGGTGCCGGCGCGGTTGTCGATGTCGCCCGCCTTGATGTTCAGGCTGGTGCCGGCCTGGATCTTGCCGGCCTGGTTGTCCAGCGCCTGCACGTGCATCGCGAGCGCCGTGTTGGCCACCACGCTGCCGCCCGCGTTGCCGAGGTTGCCGGCCACTACGTCGAGCTTGCGCAGGGCGCCAATCGTGCCCTTGCTGTTGTCCAGGGTGCCGCTGCCACTGTTGATGACCAGGTCGCCATTGCTGACAATGCTGCCGCCCGTGCTGTCGATGCCATTGCTGGTGAGCTTCAACGCCGGCGCATTGGCGGCGGCATCGGTGGCGAGAATGGTGCCGCCGCGATTGCTCAGTACGCCGTTGCCGACGTCGAGCGTGACGTTCTTGCCGATGGCCCGGCCATCATCGAGGACAACGCCCTGCGCTTTGACCGACAATGCGGCGTCGGTGAGGAAAGCGCCGCCCTGCGCGCCCGGCAGGGTACTCTTGCCCAGGTCGATGCCGGCGGTCGTGACGACCGTCAAGTCCTTGAATGCCGAATACTGGCCGCCCTTGAGCGAGGTAGCGGTCACGCCCAGCTTGCCGCCGGCGTTCATTGCGGCGTCCTGGGCGTTGATCGCCGCGCTGCTGCCGATGGCGATATCGCCCCCAGCCTGGATGCTGGCCTGGCGCGCGTCGAGCGCCGCGCTGGCAATACTGGTGTTGGCGCCGCTCGACAGAGTGGCCTGCGCCAGGTTGGCCGCGCCTGTTTTCAGGCTCAGCAGGCCCAAGGCCAGCATGTCGGCACCGCTGGCGTCGACATCGCTGCCCTTGCTGTCGATCAGCAGGTCGCCGGCGGCGGCGCTGATGACCGTGCCTTGCGCCACGATCGCGTCGCCGGAGATGGTCACGCCCTTGCCTGCGCGCAGCTGACCGCCGCTGAGGTCGATCTGGCGCGCCGTCAGGGTCAGGCCCTTCTCGCTCAGCACGCTGCCTTTGGCACCCTTGAAGTCGCTGTTGTCGAGGTCAAGTACCAGATTGTCGCCGCTGGCAATCTTGCCCCCGCTATTGTCGATGCTGCCGCTGTTGATGACGGCCCCGCCCACGCCGACGATCGAGCCGCCTTTGTTGTTCAGGTCGGTGGCACCGCCAGCCGTCACCGGCTTGCCCGCGATGCGGTCGAGGCCAGTACGGGTCTGCAATGTCAGTTGGCCGCGCGCCAGAATGCTGCCGCCGCCATTGTCGATGCCGCCGTCGTGGGCGGCCAGCGTGACCGCGCCGTTGGCGGCGATCGCGCCGCCGGCATTGTCGATGGTGGCGCCGGAGAGCGTCGCGCTGCCCATGGCCGATACCGCGCCGCCAGCGACGCTGATGCCCTTGCCCGCGTTGAGCACCACATTGCTGCCGGAAGAGACGCTGCTATTCGCGGCGTCGATCAGCCCGCTTGCATCGAGCACGATGGCGCCCTTGGCGATGAAGCCGCTGTTGGCCGCCAGCCCGGCGCTGCCGCCGGCGTGGATGTTGTTGGCCTTGACCGTGATGCCGCCAGCCTCGCTGCGATGCAGGCTGCCGTCCGCCGTGTAGTCCGCGCCGCGGGTATCGAGTGCGATATCGTTCTTCGCTGCCAGGGTCGCGTTGGCGGCGTCGATGCCTTTGCCGTCGACCTGCAGGCGCGCACCGCTGGCGAGGTGGCCGCCAGCCAGGACGATACCGCCTGTGCTCGCTTGCAAGCTCAGGTCGCCTGCGCTCGACAGGCGGCTGGCGCCGGCATCGATGCTCGCGGCATTGATTTGCAGCTCGGCATTGGTGGCAATCTGCGTGCCCTGCAGGCTGGCGCCTTTGCCGGCCTTGATCGCCACCGCGCCGTTGGCGTTGATGTCGGCGCCGGCAAGGCTGACGTTGTCGCGTCCGGTGACGGCGATGGCGCCGTTGCTGATGATGGTCGCGCCGCCGGCTTGCACCCTGTCGGCGGACAGATCGACGTTGCCGCCGGCCTTGATGTCGCCCTTGTCCAGGTCAATCCCCTGGCCGGCGGCGATCACGATCTGCGCCTGCGACGAGATCTGCGCACCGGCCGCGTCGAGGCGCTGGGCGCTGATGCTGACCGGGCCGCCCGCGCGCAGGCTGCCGTTGGCGCTGTTGATCACACCGCCCACGCTCAGGGTCAGGTCTTTCCCGGCTGCCACGGCGCCACCGCTGTTGTTGAGTGCTCCCGCCGTCAGGGTAAGGGTCTGGTCGGCCGCGAGCTTGCCGCCGATATTGGTCAGTTCGGCTGCCGCCAGGGTCATGGCGCCCTGCGCTTCGATCAGGCCGCGGTCGTTGCCGAGGCGCTGGCCGCTCGCTTCGATGATGACGTCCTTGCCGGAGCGCAGCTGGCCGTCGGTGTTGTCGACATCATTGCCGCGCATGACGATGCTGCTGCCCGTGGCCACGCTGCCGAAACGGTTTTTCAGCGTACCCACCGACAAATCCATGTCGCCGGCCACGACGACATTGCCGCCGTTGTTATCGAACACCTGGCTTTTTGCGTCGAACACGGCCTGCGCGTCGGACGACAATACGCCGCGGCTGTTATCGATGCCGTTGCCGCGCACCACCAGCGCCGGGGTGCCCGTGCCGCCGGACTCGGCCACGACCGTACCCTGGACGTTGCTCATGCGTTCCAGGCCGGCGTCGAGCACGATGTGCTTGCCGCCCACTTGCGCCCGGTCGGTGACAATGCCTTCGGCACGCACGGCAATATCGCCGCCGGCGAGGATGGCGCCGCCGGTCAGGTCGAGCCGCTTTTGCATGCGGATATCGACATCGCCCGCGGCGGACAGCTTGCCGCCCTGCTGGCTCTGGCCGGTAACGGTCAGCTTGCCGCCGGAAATGGCGCTGCCGCCCTGCATCAGCAAGTTGCCGGCGTCCAGGGTGAGGCCGCGCGCGCCGGACAGGCTGGCGTCCCGCAGGTCGACGCCATCGGCCTTGATGGCGACGCCGGCGCCGCTCTCCACCAGCAATTGCTGGGCGTGCAGGTTGCGGCTGCTGAGGCCGACGTTGCCGTTGGCGGCAATCGCGGCCTTGTCCAGCCAGGCGTCGCCCGTGACGGCCACGTCCACATTGTTAACGGAAGCCAGGGAGGCGCCGGCGGCGGACAGCTTGTTTGCCTTGAGCGTCAGTGCCTGGCCGGCTTGCAGCCTGGCTGCGGTGGCCACGATGTCGCTTGCCGCAAGATCGAGCATGCCATTGCTGGCGAGACTGGCGCCGCCCAAGTCGAGCGTGGCGCCCGTGACGGCGAGCGTGCCGCCGGCGCTGACTTCGCCATCGCGCCCCAGCAAACGCTGGGCATCGATGCCGATGTCCGTGGCCGCGGCGATCGCGCCTTTTGTATTGTCGAGGCGGTCTGCCTTGATCGTGACGCCTGCCCCCGTGCTCTGGATGATGCCGGCGGCGCTGTCGATCAGGCCGCTGGCAGTGAGCTTGACGGCCTGGCCGGCTTGAATGGCGCCCCCGGCGTTATCGAGCGAGCTGCCGGCGAACGTCAGCGCGCCGGCGGTGATCAGCTTGCCTTTGTTGTTGTCGAAGGCCCCGTCCAGCACCAGGTCGCTGGTGGTGGACAGGGTGCCCTCGCGGTTGCGGATGCTGCCGACGCCGGTGAACACGGCAGCCTTGGATGCCACCGTGCCGCCCGTGTTGTCGAGCGCGCCGCCACCGGCATGCAAGGCCAGCTTGTCGGTCGCCACGATCTTGCCGCGCGTATTGTCGATGCCGACAGCGCGCACATCGATGTTGCCGGTCGCGTAGATCACGCCAGCTGTATTGTCCAGCTTGCCCTTGCCGGCATCCACCACGATGAATGCCGCCGACACGGTCGCAGCGGCGGTGCTCACGCCCGCGCCGCGCAGATCGATTGCCTTCTTGCCAGTCAATTGACTGCCCTGCACGTTCAGGGCTCCGGCGGCGTTCATGGTCAGATCGGTTGCGGCCGCGAGTACGCTGTCCGACACGCGAATCTGGCCAGCCCTGACCGTGACCGCGTCGTTGGCGGCCCACTGCTGCTGGTCGGCAGCGATGCTGTCGGCCGTCACGTTCAGGGCGCGCTCAGCCTGCAGCACGCCGCCCTTGCCATCGATGCTGTTGGCCTGCAAGGTCAGGCCGGTCGCTGAATAGATGCTGCCGCTGCTGTTGATGCGCTCGGCGGCCAGCACCAGCGTTTCGCTGGCGGACTTCTGGATCAGGCTGCCGCTGTGGTCGATCTGACGGGTGCCCAGCAATACGGCCTGCTCGGCGCGCAGCACGGCGCCACTGTCGATGGCAACGCGCTCGGCCGCGGCAATGCGCACATCACGCTCGGCGTTGGTTTGGCCAAGCAGGGTCACCTTGCCGCTGCTGGTCAGGTCGACATCTTTCTTGCTGTAATTGTCTTTCAGGGTCAGGTCGCCCTGCGCGCTCAGGGTCAGGTTTTCCGTCAGCGCTGCAATGCGGCCGGTGCTGTTGACGCCCAAACCCTTTTCAGTGGCGACCAGATAGATCTGGTTGGCATACATGCCGCCCAGGTCGGCGATATCGATCGCGAACCTGGGCGCGTTGCCCGAGCCATCTTGCGGGGTGGCCTTGAGCGTACCGTACAAGACCTTGTTGGCGCCAAGGACTGCCTGCAGATTCTTGGTCGAGATTTCACCTTCGATGACGATGCCGCGCGCCAGCAGGTCGAGCTGCTCGACATTGCTCGCATTCAAACCGCCAGCGCCGATGGTGATCACGCCGCGCTGCACGTTCAGGCTGTCCAGCTGACCGGCGCTGTTGTACTGCGGCGTACCCGTGGTGAGTGTGGCGCGGCCGGCGGTATTGAGAAAGCCGCAGCCGTCGCAACTGATGCCGTTGGGATTGGCAATCACCAGGTCGGCGCGCTGCCCTGCAACTTCGATGTAGCCGTTCAGGCGCGATGGATTGCCGGACGTGACTTCGTTCAGGATGATGCGCGCGCTGGTCGTACCAAGCTGCATGTTGCCGTTGACGATGCCACCGAGCTGGGTGCTGGTATTGTCGCGGCTATTGTTCAGGATCAGGCCCTGCTTGTCCACATTGAACTGGTCGTAGCGGTTGTGCGACACGCCCGCCGCGCTCGGCGGCGCGATCAGCACGATTGGCACGCCGTTGGCGGCCGCATCGACCAGCGGCTTTTGCCCGGCCGGCGCATTGCCCGCGGCTACAACCTGCGCGTAAGCCGGCCCCGCCACCAGCGCCGTCTGCAGGATCTGCAGCACGATCATCATCCTGGCCACCGTCCGTGTCCATGGCCGGCCAGTGCGGCCCGCGCCATCGATCGGCTCTTCCAGCTGCGCCTGGATTAGGCGGTCGGCTGCTGTCAGGGTGGATTGTTTGCTTTTCAACAAATGGCGGATTGGTGATTTCATGAGGTCCTTGGGTGCCGGAACGGCGTCAAACGGTGTGCTGCGGGGACTAACTGCCTGGAACTGCGTCGATCAGCGTGAATACGTGATCGATACATAAGGCGTGAGCGAGCGCGTTTTGAAACGCTCCGGCTTGCTGACCGGGGTGGCGAGGCTGACATCGAACACCAGGCCCTTCCATCTGCCGCGTATGCCGGCCGCGAGGCCGGCCAGCGTATCGCCGACCAGGCTAAGGGTGCTGGGCCCCGATACCTTGCCGACATCGAGTGCAATAAAAGCGCTGCTGTCGATCCCGGCGATCGATGGCAAGCCGGTCGAGAGGTCGTTACGCAGGATCGCGCCGCTTTCAGCCAGCAGCACGCTGTCGCCGTCGAAGCCACGCACGCTGTAGCGCCCGCCGATGCTGATCTGGTCGGCCGATAGTGTCATGTCGCTGGTCTTTTGCAGGCGCAGGCTGGCGCTGTACTGCAGCGCGCGGTCGGCCAACTTGAGCGGCTGGCTGTAGGATGCATTCAGGCTGACGATGCGCGGGCGCAGGGTCAGGCCGCCGTCGGCCGCGCTCGGATAATCGTCTTCCGCGCTGCCCAGGCCGACGCCCATGCGATAGCCCAGGTCGAGGTCGAGCATGCCCTGGCCGAGGTACTGCTTCAGGGTCACGCCGCCCTGGGCGCCGGTGGTGCGGCGGCGCTGCACGACCAACTCCACGTCATCGAGAAAACTCTGGGCGCGACGGGTCGAGATGGCGGCATACACGCCGGCCTTGGCCGACGCCGTGCGCCACGCCAGGTAGTTCCACCTGGCCTCGGCCGTCTTGCTGCTGCCACTGGATAGAAAACGCGCTGTCGTTCCTTGCACGAACTGGGCGAAACGGCTGCTGCTGTGCGACATGCTGAAGGTGTGGTAGTCCCAGGGAATGCTGTAGTTGGCCGACAGGCTGTAGCTGCGATGGTCGCGCTTGGGCTGCTGGGCATTGATATTGCTGCTCAGGCTGAGGATATCGTTCAGGCCGGCGGCGTTATCGAGCGACAGCGAACCGGACAACTGCGAACGGCCCAAGGCTTCCGAGCCGGAGTTGTCCAGAGTCATGGAGGCGCGCGTGCGCTCCAGCAAGGTAGCGGAAGTGCGCTCGACCAGCACGACGCTGGTGTCGGCATCCATGCCCGGCTCGATGCGGGTAGTGACAGTCTGGCTCGGCAAGCGCTTCATCTGCTCGACGCCCTGCTCCAGGTCGCGGATGTTGAGCATGTCGCCGGCGGACAGGGGGAACGCGTTCTTCCAGGTGCCCCAGTCATTGTCCACCACGTCGCCCGGCACGCCGGCTTTGACCATCTTGACGCCGGCGACACGGCCAACGTGCAGCGCGAACACCAGTTTGCCTTCGCTCAGGTTTTGCTGCGGCAGGCTGACCCGTGTAGTGACGTAACCCAGCGCGATCAGCCTGGCGTCGAGCACGGCGGCGATCTGGCGCACGCCTTGCACGCCAACGCACTGGCCGACGAACGGCGCCACGGTTGATGCCATCGAGTCGAGCTCCTGTTTGTTACCGACAGTAATAGTTCCGATGACGAAACAGGGTTTCTCGATTGGCAACTTACTCATGTCGCTGGCCGCTTGCGCCGGTTGCAGCAGGTCGGCCTTGGTCTGCAATTGCTGCTGCTGTTCGCGCGTGCGTTCCTCCTGGCGCCGGATGCCTTCCTGCGCAACGTCGAGCGGATTGAGCGTGACCGCGCCCTGCGCCGGAACCTGCTGCGCCGAGGCGGCGGACGCCGACATGAGCAACAGCGCGGTGCGCACGAGGGAACCCAAGCTGTTGCGGCGAAGGGTGAAACAAGGCGATATATTAGTTTGAGTAGGAAGCATGGCGGGCGGCGACAGCCCATCTACATGGGCTGGGCTGTTGCACAAATCGTAACGAATCGAGCATTTTAGCAGATATGCGTGCACCTAAGAAATTGTTTAAATACAATATCTCGCCAATTCTTGATATTGATCAGAATTTACCTTGAATGCACTGGGGCACCATACAGTGTAAAAATGCTACCTCCATAGTTAATTGTGATTGCAAATTGGCATTTCTTTCCTCACTTACGCCTTTCTTTTTTTGCAGCATAAATACAACACAATTTTGTAACTGCCAGTGATTGGCGACTTCGCCGAGCAACTCATCTGTCCAGGCGGCAGGCGAGAGGCAAACCAGTGCGATCCCGGCCATGGACCACCCATGGGGGTACACATCGGCCTTTGCCAAGGTTGTGCTGTAGCGAAGTAGATAACGTGGGATTTGCCAAATGGACCGTGTTCGGCGGGTTGGCGGACGGTCAAAAGGAAGCACGGGTGTGTTCGCTCGGCACCGGCCGTATGGCTCCGGGTCCCAAGTCTTGTTCAAGCAGTTCTTCCCTGCCGCCTAATCGTCACCGGCCGGTTAGGCAACAAGGTTTGCCGGCGCAGCCGGTCACTCGGTCCACATGGCCGCCCCGTTCCATGCGGACGGCCGCGCCGGCACGCCATCGAGCACGGCGCCGTTGGTGGCGATCACCTCGCGATAGAAATAGGCGCTGTCCTTGAGCGTGCGCTCCTGGGTCGCAAAGTTCACATGCACGATGCCGAAGCGCTTGGAGAAGCCGTGCGCCCATTCCAGGTTGTCGAGCAGCGACCAGGCGCAGTAGCCGCGCACGTCCACGCCCTTCCGGATCACCTCGTGGATCGCGCGCAGATGCTTCTGATAATAGTCCACGCGCAGCGGGTCGTGCACCCGCCCTCCTTCGGCCACCGGCGGATCGAAAAACGCCGCGCCGTTCTCGGTGATGTACAGCGGCGGATTGCCGTAACGCGCAGCGACCCATTCGAGCGTGTCGCTCAGGCCCTTGGCGTACACCTCCCAGCCGGTTTCCGTGTAGGTGGCCTGCGGCTGGCGCACCGCCACCGCCCTGAGCGGATACGCTGTCGCTTCGTCGCGCGTGACGCTGCGCGTGTAGTAATTGACGCCGATGAAGTCGAGCCGCTGGCGGATCAAATCAAAATCTTCGGCCGGCCACTCGGGCCAGGCGTCGCCGTACACGTCCTTCATCTTCTCGGGATAGCGTCCGAAAAACACCGGATCGAGGAATTGCCCGTTCATGTAGGCGTGGCCGCGCGCGGCGGCCTCCTGGTCGGCCACGCTGTCGCTGGCCGGATACTTGGGTTCCAGATTGACCACCAGCCCGATCTCGTGCTTGCCCACCTCGCGGTAAACCTTGACCGCCGCGCCATGCGCGCGCATCAGGTTGTGCGCCGCGATGGGCGCCTCGAAGCGGTTGTGGTGCCCCGGCGCCAGGGTGCCGTTCAGGTAGCCGCCGTCGGACACCACCCACGGTTCGTTCAGCGTGGCCCACGACGTGACGCGGTCGTCGAGCCGGTCGAACATCACGCGCGCATAGTCGGCGAACCAGTCGGCGATGTCGCGATTGAGCCAGCCACCCTGGTTATCCAGCGCTTCCGGCAGGTCCCAGTGGAACAGCGTGGCCATGGGCTTGATGCCCTGCGCCAGCAAGCGGTCCACCAGTTCGTCGTAGAAACCGATCCCGATGGGGTTGACCGCGCCACGCCCCGACGGCATGACGCGGCTCCACGAGATACTGAAGCGGTAAGCCTGCAGGCCGATCTCGCGCATCAGCGCCACATCCTGCGCGGAGCGGCGGTAATGGTCGCAGGCCACGTCGCCCGTGTCGCCATCGCGGATATTGCCCGGCGAATGCGCAAAGCGCTGCCAGATGCTCGGCCCCGCACCATCGGCCAGCGGCGAGCCTTCGATCTGGTAGGCCGACGTCGATGCGCCCCACAGGAAGTGCTTGGGAAATACAATTGCGTTCGTCATGGTTTTCCCTTGGTGGTCTTGACTGCGATGAAAATGGTGGCCGGTAGCGCGGCAACGCGCAGTTCGCCCCCGCGCCAGCGCGCGGCCTTGCCGTTGATGGTGGTGTGCGCCGCACGCCAGCGCGCATCCGGCGCACGCAGAATCAAGCCGCCGGGCGGCACCTGCATGCTACCTGCAATCGTCATGCTGACGCCGTCCGCTTGCGCCTTCATCGTGTAATCGAGCGGGCCGTGGGCGGTGCGCAGTCCGCGCACGCCAACGCCGGGGCCATCGAGCCACGCCGCCGGGATACCGTCAGCGACGATCAGCGACTGGTCCGATTCGCGTTCATAGGCAAACAGGTCGAGCGCGGAACGGATGAAGTCCGACGAAATCCAGCCATGCGGCATATCGCCCACAAAGCGCGGCTCGCGCGCGTCACGTCCGACCACTTCGGCCCACTGGTTCCACGCGGCCGGGCGGCGGTCGCGCATGAAAAAATCGAGCAGTTCGTGCGCGCGATCGCGCCATCCCAGCCGCACAAAGGCGGCCACGTTGCGCAATTCATACGGGGTGTAGTCCGTCCACTCGCGCCGCCCGTCCCGCCGTGCCACCGCCTCAAGCCAGTAGCGCTCGAAGGTCCCGTGCAGCAGGTCTTGCGGCAGGCGCTGTTGCAACCCGCCCGGCGAGAGCGCGATGGTGGTCGATGTGGGATCGAAGTCGCCCAGTTCCGCCGCGCCGGCAAGGTAGCCGATGCCGTGCGTGCTGGCGGTCAGGCGCAGGGACGCCATTAGCTCGCGCTCGAACTGATCGCCCTGCGCGCGCAAGCCCGCGGCGTCGGCGGGCTTGCCCAGCACCGTGGCGAGCATGGCGGCGTCGCGG
This sequence comes from Massilia pseudoviolaceinigra, assembly GCF_030846505.1. Taxonomy (NCBI): domain Bacteria; kingdom Pseudomonadati; phylum Pseudomonadota; class Betaproteobacteria; order Burkholderiales; family Oxalobacteraceae; genus Massilia; species Massilia pseudoviolaceinigra. The sequence continues at coordinate 15,103 of NZ_JAVCWL010000053.1, forward strand.
TAGCCGCGCAAGCCCCAGAAATTATCCCAGTTCGAATGCATCGGCTTGGCCGAATACCCTTCGTGGCTGATCGACGCCGGCAGCAAGCCATGCAGCATGCGGCGCGCCGGCGCACGATTGGCCGCGCCGCGTTCCGACTGGCGCTGCTGTTCCATGTAGGCCGCCGCTGCCTTCACGCGCGGCCAGAGCCGCTCCACCAGGGTGCGGTCATGCGCGTAGCGCCACAACTGCGCCACCAGAAAAATGAACTCGCCCTGGCTGTCGTTTTCGGGCACCGGATCGGACCCGCGCCGGTCCACGCAGCAGGGAATTTTCCCGTTCGCGAACTGGTACGGGGCGAACCAGTTGGCGTAGTCGCGCGCGACGCTGTCGTTCCCGAGCCGCAGCAGTGCTTCTGACATCATGGCGCCGTCGCGGATCCAGGAACGCGCATACGAACGCGTGCCCGGCATCAGCGCCGCGCCGTCGCGCGTCATCAGCATGTGGGCCAGCGACGAGCGCAAGGTGTCCACCAGCGGCTGCGCCGGGGGCGGAACGCTGATCGAAACATGGTTGAGGCGCGCGCGCCACTGGCCCGCGACTTCCTCCTGCATCGCCGTCAGCCACTGCTCCGGTATGACGCCGGTCAGTTGGGGAGCAACCGGCTGGCCGTTGAGCGGCAAGGCAAGACCAAATACCGCCTTCGCTCCGGGCGCCAGCGTTACGTCATATGCCAGCGCGCCGGAGGCGAACCCGGCTTGGTCGCTTACCTGCCGCACCGCGCTCCAGCCGTCGCCATTCAAGCGCGCCGGAATCGCGGCGTTGTCGAACGAGGATACGCCGGCCAATGCAGGCGCGACAAGGCTCCACACGCGGGTGGCGCCATCGACGGCAAAGCTGTCGCCATGCCACGCGAGCGCGCGTATCGGGCTCACGCCGGGCGGCGTGTTCAAAAACTGCATCGGCGGATTGACCTGCAAAGGGCGCAGCGCAAGTACCAGCCGCAGCGAGATCGCCGCCGGTGACGTATTGGCCAGGTCGTAGCGTGCAATGAGCTGGGAACTGGATGACGTACCTTGCGCAAAAGCGGTGGTGCGCAGCTGCCAGCGCCGCGTCGCCCAGGTGACCGACGGTATCGGCAGGTAGCCATCCTGGAGCGACTGCGACATCGTCACATCGGCCCACGTGGCAAGCTTTCCATCCTCGACCACAAAAGGCTCGATCGTGAATCCGGCGCGCGCCGCCTCAATGGCGCCATCTTCCGAGATCAGCCCCGTCTCGCGGCCGCCATCGACACCGAGCACGGTCCAGTAATTCTGTTGCCCCGACATCCCGCGCGGGTAGTGTCCGGGCGGCGCATCCTTCGCCAGCGCCTGGAAGAAGCTATTCGCCGACGCGCCGTACGCCAGGTCCTTCAGTTCGATCCGCTCCAGCCGATGCCGGTGCGCCCCCGCGTCGTGCATCGTCACGCGCACATAGCGTGTCTCCGACTCGCCCAGCAGCAGCGGATCGGCGCCCCCCGTGCCATCGATCACCTTGCGCACCGTGCGCCAGGCGCTGCCGTCGTTCGAGAACGCCACATCGTAGCGTGCGGCGTGCAGCCCGTCGGCCCAGTGCAGCACCATGCCGCCGAATTCGCGCGGTACGCCATAGTCCACCGTGATCGCGCCTGGCGTGGTGGAGATGACCGGTTCCGGCGGCGGACCGGCGGGCGCGATGGCGCGCATGCGCAGGTCGTCGATGTAGACCGATCCGCGCCCTCCATCGCGCCCGGCGCTGACCACCAGTTCCATCTGTTCCGTGCGGCGCAGCGTGCGGTCCTTGATCGGGCCCCAGGCGAAATCGATATGGCGTTTTTTGAAGGTGACCTTCTGCCATTCGCGCGACATGGCAAAGTTCGGCCGGTTGACCCACCACACGTTGTCGCCGCTTGCGCCGACCAGTTTCATTTCGAAGTTATTGACCGGCGCATCGGCACGCAGCCAGAACGAGATCGCATAGTCGCCGTCGAACTCGAGCGGCAGCGCACGCCGCGCGGCGGCGTAGCCGGCGGCGCTGCCGAAGTCGAAATCGAAGCGCATGCCCCGCCCCTGCACGCCGGGCGCCGCCGATGCGGCCGCGCTCACGCCATCCGACACCACGGTCTTCCACGCGAGCGGCTGCTCGAAGTCGTCCAGGATGCGCTCCTGCGCCTGGGCGCTCATCATCGTGCACACCAGCAGCGGCCACAGTCTCATCCCTTTACGCTCCCCACCAGCAGGCCCTGAATGTAGTAGCGCTGCAAAACCAGGAACAGCAGCAGCACCGGCAGGATGGTGAGCACCGACCCGGCCATCATCATTTCGTTATCCTGCACATGCTCGCGCGAGAGGGACGCCAGCGCCACCGGCAGCGTGTACAGGTCCTTGTCGGTGAGGACAATCAGCGGCCACATGAAGTCGTTCCAGCTGCCCAGGAAACTGAAGATCGCCAAGGTCACCAGAATCGGTGCCAGCAGCGGCAGCACGATCGAGCGGAAGATGCGGAACTCGCTGGCCCCATCGAGCCGCGCCGCCTCCAGCAGCGCGTCCGGAATGGTGAGCGCGTACTGGCGCACCAAAAAAATGCCGAAGATGCTGGCCGCCGCCGGCACCAGCACCCCGATGTAGGTATTTACGAGGCCCATCTGCTTCATGATCAAAAACAGCGGCAGCATCGCGACCTGCCCCGGAATCACCAATGCGCCCAGCAGCAGCTTGAAGATGCGCTCGCGTCCCGCAAAGCGCAGCTTGGCGAACGCATAGCCCGCGCCCACGTTGAACGCCAGCGACAGCATGGTGGCGGCCAGTGCCAGCATCAGGCTGTTGAGGAAATAGCGCCCGATGCCGACCTGCGAAAACAGCTCCATGTAATTGGCCAGCGTCGCCTGGCGCGGCAGGAGCGGCGGCGGAAAGTGGCTCGCCTCGCCAGGCGCCATGAACGACACGGACGTCATCCACAGCAGCGGAAACATGGCCACCAGCGCGCACAGTGCCAGCATGGCGTTCACGAACACGCGCCGGGGCACGGTACTGGTGCGCGCGCTCATTCTTCCAGCCCGCGCCCGGCCACACGCATCTGCAGCATGGTCACGCCGAACATCAGCAGGAACAGGATGAAGGCAACCGCCGTGGCGCTGCCCAGGTTCCACCACTTGAAGCCCTGCTCGTACATGAAGTACAACACGCTGACGGTGCTTTGCAGCGGCCCGCCTTCGGTCATCATGTATGGCTCGGCGAACAGCTGGAAGTAGCCGGCCATGGTCAGGATGCTGACCATGAACATGGTCGGCGCCAGCGCCGGCAAGGTGATATGGCGCAGCATGGCGACGCTGCGCGCGCCATCGAGTTCGGCCGCCTCGTACAGGTCGCCCGGTATGCTTTGCAGGCCGGCCAGGAAGATGATCATGTTGTAGCCGAAGTTCTTCCAGACGGCGAACAGGATAATCGACGGCATTGCGAAGCGCGGATCGCCCAGCCAGTCGACCGGGGCCAGCCCCACCAGATCGAGCCCGTAATTGATGAAGCCATAGCGCGAGTGGTACAGGTAGCGCCAGATGACGGCGACGGCGACCATCGACGTCACCACCGGCGCGAAGAACGCGGTGCGAAACAGCGGCTTGAACCACGCCAGCCGTGAATTGAGCAGCAGCGCCGCGCCGAGCGAGGCGGCGATCGAAAGCGGCACGCCGACCACCACAAAGAACAGCGTGTTACCCAGCGCTTTCCAGAACAGCGGCGTTTGCAGCAGCTCCGCATAGTTGGCCAGGCCGATGAAGCGCAGGTTCTTGAGGTCCGCCAGCGCGTACAGGTCGAAGTCGGTCATGCTCATCGCCAGCGCGGCCAGCACCGGAACGAAGAAAAACACACCGATCACCAGCAGCGGCGGCCCCACCATCCACCACGCGGCGCGGCCGGTCTTCATGCCCGGCCCCGCTGATCGAGCATCCAGCGGCGTTTTTCCAGAATGCGGTCGGTGCGGGCGTCGAGTTCCGTCACGGCCTGCTCGATCGTCATGCGCCCCGCCACCAGCGCTTCGGTCACGATGCGCATTTCGGTGCCGATGCGCTCCCATTCCGGCACCTTGGGCGGCGACTTGGCGCGTTCGAGCTGCTCGCGGAACGCGGCCGAATACGGGTCGTCCTGCAGTGCCGGATCATTCCACGCGCTGCGGCGCGGCGGCAGGTTGCCGGTCATCTGGTAAAAACGGCGCTGCACGGCGGGCTGCGACAGGTATTCGACCACCTTCCACGCCTCTTCCTTGTGCTGCGACGCCTTGAACACCACCAGGCTGGCGCCGCCGGCCACCGACGCACCGGCGCCGCGCGGTCCCGGCAGCGGCGCCGTCATCCATGTGTGCTGCTTCTCAGGCGGCAGGCGGCGTTTGAATTCGCCGATATTCCACGGGCCTGAGATATAGAACGCGAAAAAGCCCTTTGCGAATTCGTCCCATACGTTCGAAATCGCCGTGGCCGACAGGCGCGGCGCCAGACCGTTCATGAACAGGTCGAGGTAGAACTGCAGCGTTGCGCGAAAATCGGCGTGGCGAAAGTCGCCGAAGCGCCCTCCTTCGCGCAGCAGCGGCGCCTCCTGTTGCAGCGCCAGTGAAAGCAGCTGCTCGTATTCATTGAGCGGCAGCAGCACACCGTAGTTTTGCGGGCTGCGCTGCTTCACCGCCCGCATCGCTTCGGTCCATTCGGCCCAGCTGACGGGCGCCTTGGCGAAGCCGGCGTCAAGCAGCAAGTCCTTGCGGTAGTAGATCAGGCGCGTGTCCACATACCAGGGCACGCCGAATAGCTGGGCGTCGATCTGGTTCGAGGCCCAGATGCCGGGAAAATAGTCGGCGCTAGTTACGCCGTCGGGCCGGTCGATCCGGTCGCCCAGCGGCTCGATCGCGCCCAGTGCCGCGAACTGCGGTATCCACGTGTTCCCCAGCTGGCACAGGTCGGGCGTGACGTCGCCCGCGAAGGCGGTGAGCAGCTTTTCCTGCGCCGACAGCCAGGGCAGCTGCTGTACCTTGATGCGGATGCCGGGGTTGGCGCGCTCGAAGTCGGCCAGCAGCTCCTTGACCACCTCGCCCTCGCGCCCCATGGCCCACAGGCGCAGCTCCACCGGGCCGCCGCTGCGCCGCTCGCAGCCGGCCAGCAGCAGCGCCAGCGCCGAACCGGCAACCCAGTGGCGCCGCCGCAAATTCATGGCTTGGCCTCGCTCTCCAGCCACCCGCCGGTAAAGCCCGCGCGGCGCAAGCCGGTGCGGATCACCGGATTGCCGCGCATGACGCGCCAGACCGATTCGTCGCGGTGGTTGGCGATCATGGCCAGGATCGGGCCCTGATCGATACCCAGGTAGTCGGTGTCGATCCAGCCGAAGCCGGGCACGCGCCGTCCGTTGGCCAGCTTGATGCCGAAGTCGAAGCTCGGATTGAAGGCGTCGAGGAAGCCGTATTTGCCGTAGATCTGCTTGCCGTAACGCGCGTGCATGTCGGTAATCGCCGCAATGGCGATCTCCGGCGCGAACGCGATCGACGCCGCCGCGCCCGTCGGGGCGATGGTGCAATCGTCGGCATGTTCCTTGCCCATGCCCCGCCCCGCATAGCTGCGGAACTTGCGCCTGACGCCACCGTCGGTGATGGTCGCATCGGCAGGGCCGTCGCTGGCCGTCACGCCCCACAGTTTGGCGCCGTAACCCTTGCAGCCGAGCGGATTGGCGATTGCGTAGGCCTGCTGCGCGTAGGTGGCGCGCCGGCTGTTTTCAAAGTAATCGATGCCGCGCTTGCGCATATAAGCATCCTGGATGCCGCGGAAATCGATCCACACGTGCGAATACTGGTGTCCGAAGTGCGAGGCGAACCCCAGGTGCTCCTGGCCCCACGAGGTGCCCCATGTCTTGTCGTAGGTACTGGTCCACTCGTCCCACGCCTTCGGGTCGACCGGATGGGTCGGCGACGCCAGCGCCAGCACGTACACCAGCATCGCCTCGTTGTAGCCGCGCCAGTCGTACGGCAGCATGCCGGTTTCCGGATGCCAGCCGAGGACAATGGCGGGCGGGCGCGCCTGGGCCCACTGCCAGTCGATGCGCCGATACAGTTCGTCGGCCAGGCGGCGGATTTCCGTCTCCTGCTTGTCGGCGCCATCAAAATACGACTGCACGTGCAGCACGCCGGCAATGAGCAAGGCCGTATCGACCGTCGAGAGCTCCGAGTTGGAGCTGCGCGCGCCGGTTTTCATGTCCAGGAAGTGGTAGAAAAAGCCCTTGTAGCCGCTCATGCCCTGCGCCTGCTTGCCTTGCGGCGCATTGCGGAAAAAGCGCAGGGTGGTCAGCACGCGTTCGCGCGCCTGCGCCCGCGTGATGTAGCCACGCTCGATGCCGATCGGGTACGCCGTCAGGCCGAAACCGACCGCCGCGATACTGGAAAACGACGGCGACGGATAGCGGTCCGGCACCAGACCGTTGGCCGGATTGGCGGTCTCCCAGAAAAAGCGGAAGGTGCGTTCGGACAGGTCGTCCAGCAGCGCGGCCGCCGGACCGGTGCTGGCCGGCGCCGCTTCGGCCGGCGCCAGCGGCATCGTCGCGATGGCGCCAACCAGCGCCGCCATCGGCATCAAGCGTTTTCTCATCTACTTCCCTTATTAAAATGCGTAGCGCGCGCTCAGTTTGACCGTGCGCATCGGGCCGCCAACCTCGCCCGGCGTTCCCAGCTTGACGTTGTCGCCGCCAAGATAGTTCGGATTGTTGGTGGTCGGTCCACCGCCCCAGGCGTCGTAGCCGGCGTAGTTAATCGTGTTGAACACGTTCAGAACGTCGAGCCGCAGCGAGACCTTGCCGAAACCGACCCCGATATCCTTGGCCATGGCCAGGTCCACTTCACGGAACGAGCCGCCATCGCCCTTGCGCGACACGCAGGAATTGAAGCCCTTCGAGCAGTCGGTAATGCGGTACGGCAGGCCGCTGCCCAGCGTGAGTTTGGACGAGAGCATGATCCCGAACGGGAGCAGGCGGTCGCTCATCCCCGCCATCACCAGGCGGTGGCGCTCGACGTTGGTCGACGGATTCCACGCATTGGCATAGCGCCCGTAGGTCCAGTTGAAAAGATCGTTGGTCCACTCCTTGTTGGTGGTCTCGCCTTTGGAATAGGTGTAGGTGGCGGCCAGGCCCCAGCCGGACGTGGTCGAAAACGGCTTGTCGCCCTTCAGGTAGGCCGACGAGGTTTTTGCCTGCGAGATGAAGTCGCCCAGGATCAGGGTGCCGTAACCGGGCACGGAGCTGAACATCGGATCGGTCGGACTGGCATTGCCCCAGCCGCCGTTGACGTCGCGGTTTCCGCCGAACCAGTTGAACTGGTTGCGGCTGCGCGACACTGTCGCACCGGCTTCGGTATTCCACGCGCCCAGCGCCTGGCGCACGCCAATGCTGAACTGGTCGGTGTACGGCAGTTCGTGTTCGCTGCGGATCAGCCAGATTTCGCCGCCTGGCTGCGCATTCTTTTGCAGTTCGTCCAGCGCCGCGTTGGCGATGGTGCGGTCGTAGGCGCGCCCGGCGCCGGCGAAGATGACGGTATTACTGTTGCCGAAAACGTCGTACGACATGCCCACGCGCGGTTGCCATGCATCCTTGAACGACTTGCGGTTCGAACCGGTGCTGATGTAGTCGCCGATCGTCACGCCCCCCTTGGCCAGCGACTGCGCATAGGTCTGGCCCGCAGGCGCGCCCGCGCGCGGGTCCTGCTTGCCGAACACGCCCGCGCGGTCGGCTGGCGTGACGTAGCTGTCGTTGAGCATATTCGTCTCGTAATCCCAGCGCAGGCCGACATTGAGTTCGAGCTGCTTGGTCACTTTCCAGTCGTCCTGCAGATAGATGCCGTACTGGCGGTCGACGTAGCTCACACCGGTGGGCGCCAGGGCTGGAAAAATCTCAAACGCGCGCGGCACGCCGGTCACGTTGTCGATCATCTCGCGCCGGATGTCGATGCTGCGCGAAGTGCCATACAGATCGAAGTCGACCTTCTTGACCTTGGCCCCGCCCTTGATCGTGTGGCCGGCCAACCCCGTCCAGGTCAGGCTGTCGCTGAACGACAGCCCTTTCTGCATGCGGTCCTGGGAGTCCGGCGAGCCGCCGGTAAACAGCACATCGACCACGTTCTTGGTCTCGTTGCTCGGCGAGACCACGTATTTGACGTAGGGCGTCGACTGCGCGGCGCTGGGATTCCAGTGAAATTTTTCGTAGCCGATGCGCGCTTCGTTAAGGAAATCGCCGCGTGTGAATTCGTGTTTCAGGTCGAAGCGCGTTTCGTCGTTCTTGCGGTCCTTCTCGTTACCCGGCACCGACAGCTTGAAGTCTTCCGGCACCAGGTCGTTCTCGCGCCGGATGCGGGTGGACAGTTCGATCAGGTGGTCTTCGCCGATACGCGTGGTGAGCTTGCCGAGCACCAGGTCTTCCTTGAACTTCGAGGTGGCCGATCCGGCCTGCGCCAGCAGGGACGGCACGATGCCGGCGTTCGGCAGCAAGTCCTGGCGCTGCGCGACGACCTGGCGCGGCGTGTCGATCCGTTTGCCTTCGTAGGCGACGAAATAATGCATCACGTCTTCCCTGATCGGCCCACCGAGCGTTGCGCCGTACTGCTTCTGGGAGTAGCGCGGGCGGTCCACGCCCTCTTCCTTCCGCTTCTTCTGGAACGGATCGTATGCAGTCAGGTTGGCGCCGGTGCGGTCGAAAAACACATCGCCATGTAGCTGGTTGGTGCCCGACTTGGTGATCGCCGTGATCGCGGTGGAGCTGACCTGATCGAATTCGGCCTTGTAGTTTTGCGAAACCACCTTGTACTCGGCCACCGCCGACTGCGGGAACGGGTTGCCGCGCGACGAGTTGAGCCCGGACATGCCGCCGCGCAGAATGTAGTTTTTCTGCCCGACGCCATCGATGAAGACGTTCACGTTATCCGGGTTCTGCGAACCGCCCTGCAGGGAGCCGTAGCCGGTCTTGGCCTCTACGTCGAAGCGCACGCCCGGCGCCAGGTCGGCAAAGGCGAGGAAGTTGCGCGACACCTGAGGCAGGCTTTCGATCTGCGCGCGCGACACGCTGGTGCCCACTTCCGAGGTCTTGACGTCACGCCGCGCGGCCGACCCCAAAATGACCACCTGCGCCATATTCGCCGGATCGGCCGCACCCACCGACAGGTCGAGCGAGGCGGTCTGGCCGATCGCGAGCGTGAGCTTTTCCGTGGTCTGGCCACCGACCTTGATCGCATACTCGCCCGGCGGCAGGCCGGTGAGCACATAGCTGCCGTCGGCGGCGGTGGTGGTGCGGTAGTTGTAGCCGGTGGCCGTGTTGCTGGCGACGACCAGCGTGGCCGGCGCCGCGGGCGCGCCGCTCTGCGTGATTTGTCCCTTGATGGTGGCGCTGCTTAACTGCGCCTGCGCCGGCGGGGCGGCCAGCATGGCCACCGCCGACAGTCCCACCAATGCCCGGCGCAGTTCGCGCACGCCTGCTTTCATCTTCATGCGTTTCTCCAGTTGTATTTATTCTTTAATGTTGTTATCCGCGCCGCCCTGCGCATGCGCGCCGCACGAGCGCCGCACCACCAGTTCCGTCTGCACCACCTGCACGGTTTTCTTCGTTCCCTGCGGGTTTTCGATTTCAAAGGCCAGGCATTCGAGCGCGCGGCTGCCCATTTCGGTGATCCGTACCCGCACGGTGGTCAGCGGCGGCGCGACGAAACGCGCCGTCGGCACATCGTCGAAGCCGACCAGCGCGATATCGCGCGGCACCACCAGACCGCCCTCGCCCAGCGCGAACAGACAGCCGATCGCCATCATGTCGTTGGCGGCGAATACCGCGTCCGGCAGGCGTTTCAGGGCGCGCAGCTGCTGGCCCGCGCGGTAGCCCGATTCCTCGCCGAAGTCGCCGCGCAGCACGTCCGGCTCGAACGCCGGCACGCCGGGCAGCAGGCGCGCCATGGTCTCGCGAAAGCCGCGCAGGCGCTCCTGCGACTCGAAGTTGTCCGCCGGCCCGGCGATCATGACAATGCTGCGGTGCCCCATCTCGACCAGGTGCTGCACCATGTCGGCCGCGCCGCCATGGTTGTCGACCGCCAGGGCCGAACAATCGTGGCCGGTGGCGCGTGTGTTGAGCAGCACGATGGGCAGGCTGTCGGCCAGGTTGTCGGCCAAAAAACCGGCGTCCACATGGGGCGACATGACGATCAGGCCATCGACCCGGCCACTCATGGCGCGCATGGCCAGTGCCGCTTCGCCGGCGTCGCCATGCGAACTCGATACCAGCAGGTGCAGGCCGCGCCGGTGCGCCGCCATGTCGATGCCGCGAATGAGCTCCGAAAAGAACTCGCCGTGCAGGTCCGGCAGCACCACGCCGATGGTCTGGGTGCGGCTGGTCGACAGGCTGCGCGCGCCGCTATGCGGGATGTAGCGCAAACTGCGCGCGGCAGCCAGCACCAGCTTGCGCGTCTCCTCGGTGACGGTGCCGCTGCCGTTCAACGCGCGCGACACCGATGCGACCGACACATTCGCCGCCCGCGCCACATCCTTGATCGTTACCGCCATAAAAACGCCACCTCGTCATTCCTCGTGCATAGAAATCCGGTAACCGATTACATTTTTATTAATGTACCGCAATCGGGCTCATCACACCGTGGTTTTTTTGTAAATTTTTCATTGAAAAAAGTATGGCGAATGGTCGAAATTTCACAGTTTCAACATCGATGTCATGTAAAATTTATCACGATGTAACCGCTTACATTGCGTCTTGCCCAATGAAAACCACCTTTCCCTGCCCATGACTCCGATTCCATTCAGCCCAGCCGCCGGCGCCCGCTTTCTCTCCAACGGTCATTTGCGGGTGCTCGTCTCGGCTGCCGGAACCGGCGCGACGGACCTCGGCGAGCATGCGCTGACGCGCTGGCAGGGCGACCCGGTGGAAGATGGCGACGGCTACTTTATCTACCTGCGTGACCTCGACAGCGGCGAGTTCTGGTCAGTCGGCGCCCAGCCCTGCACCGCAGCCGGCGCCCGCTATGGCTTCGGCAGCGACGATGGCGGCGCGTGGCTGACCTGCCGCCACCTCGGCATCGAAGCGCGGCTCGACATCGTCGTCGCGCCGGAAAGCGACGTCGAGCTGCGCACCCTGACCTTGCGTAACACCGGTACGCGGACCCGCCGCATCGAGGTCACCAGCTATCTGGAAGTGGTGCTGAACAAGCGCGAGGCCGAAGCCGCGCATCCCGCCTTTTCCAAGCTGTTCGTGCAGACCGAATCGGTTCCGGCATCCGGCGCTGTGCTGGCCCGGCGCCGTCCGCGCGGCGCCGGGGAGGAATGCATCTGGCTGGTGCATGCCGCCAGCGGGGGCGAGGAAGCCGGTATCGAGACCGACCGCAAACGCTTCATCGGGCGTGGCCGCAGCCTGGCCGCGCCAGCCGCATTGGCGACGAGCGAGCCGCTGTCTGGCACCGCCGGCAATGTGCTCGATCCCTCGTTCAGCCTGCGCCGTAACGTGACGCTGGCGCCGGACGCGAATGCCGTCATCGCCTTCACCCTGGGCGCGGCGGGCAACCGCGATGCCGCGCTGGCCTTGCTGGCGAGCGCGCCATCGCCGGAACTGGCGGCGCGCACGGCGGGCGAACGGCGCGCCGCCCTCCTGACCGCGCTGGCGCTGGACACCGAACAAGCCGCCTATGCCGAGGCGCTAGCCGCTGCCATCCTGTATGGTGAGAGCGCCCTGCGCGCCCCGGGCGACGCGCGTGTGTCCGGCGATGCCGTCCCCGACGAACTGGGCCTGCCCAAGGAACGCGTGCTGTGCGTGGTGCACGCGATCGGTGCGCGCGACCCGCACGCGCAAGCCTTGCTCGACGCGGCGCGCTACTGGGAGGCGCTGGCCCTGCCCCTGCATCTGGTGCTGGTCGGCGCAGCCGCCGACTGGCCCGGCCTGCAAGGCCCGGTCACCCTGCTCGACCCGATGCAGGTGCTGAGCGCCGACCTGGAACGCATCAGCGCGCAGGCGCGCATGGTGGTCAAGGGCGAACTGCCGGACTTCGCGCCGCGCGCCAGCATCCTGCGTCCTCCCCGTCCACCGCAGCGCAAGCACGCGCAGGACGACGCCGAACCCGCGCCGCTGCAGTTCTTCAACGGCGACGGCGGCTTCTCAAGCGACGGCAAGGAATATGTGATCCGGCTCGCCTGGGACGGCGCCACGGGCCTGTCACGCCCGCCCCTGCCCTGGACCAATGTGATCGCCAACGAGCAGGTGGGCGTACTGGTGAGTGAAACCGGCGCCGGCACCACCTGGAGCCGTAACAGCCGCGAACACCGGCTCACGCCCTGGTTCAACGATCCGGTACGCGACCCGCACGGCGAAGCGCTGTACCTGCGCGACGAGGACGACGGCAGCTGGTGGTCGCCCATGCCCGGCCCGGCGCCGGCCGCCGCCGGCTACGAAGCGGTGCACGGCTTCGGCTACACCACCTTCCGTCATGCCAGCTACGGCTTCGAGCAGGAATGCACGGTGTTCGTGCCGCGCCACGACCCGCTCAAGATCGTGCGCATCCGCTTGCGCAATACCGATGCGCGCAGCCGCACCCTGTCGCTGTTCTCGTTCCAGCAACTGGTGCTGGGCGCCACAGCGGACAGCGCGCGCCACATCTGCACCACGTGGGACGCCGGCGTGCTGCTGGCCACCAACCGCATGGCCGGCCCGTTCGCGGACGGCGTGACCTTCGCCGCCCTGGTCGCGCCGCCGGCCAGCGCCAGCTTTCACAGCGCCGACCGCGCCGCCTTCATCGGCCCCCAGGGCACCACCGCCCGTCCTGCCGCGCTGGGCGAGGCGCGCCTGGACGGGCGCACCGGCCCCGGTCTCGATCCGTGCGCCGCGTTCCAGGCGCGCCTGACCATCGCCGCGGGGGAGCAGGTCGAATTTGCCGTGCTGCTGGGCGAGACCACCTCCAGCGAAGACGCGCAGGCGCTGGTGCGGCGTTACCGCAGCGGCGCTGCGGTCGACCAGGCGCTGCTTGAGGTGCGCCAGTTCTGGCTCGACACCGTCGGCGCCATCGAAATCGCCACCCCGGTACCGGCGATCGACCTGATGGTCAACGGCTGGCTGGCCTACCAGAACCTGAGCTGCCGCATCTGGGGCCGCTCGGCCTTTTACCAGTCGGGCGGCGCATTCGGCTACCGCGACCAGTTGCAGGACGCCAGTGCCCTGATCTACACCCTGCCCGAGATGACGCGCAAGCAGATCTGCCTGCACGCCGCGCACCAGTTCGTGGAAGGCGACGTGCTGCACTGGTGGCACCCCGCCCCGTTAGAGAAAGGCATGCGCACGCGCTTTTCGGACGATCTGCTGTGGCTACCCTACATTACCGCCTTCTATCTCAAGTCCACCGGCGACTGGAGCGTGCTCGATGAAGTCGAGGGCTTCCTGAGCGCGCCGCAACTGGAAGACGGCGAAGATGAAGTATTCCTGCAGCCGCAGGCGACGGGCGTGAGCGCCGACGTGTACGAGCATTGCTGCCGCGCGCTGGACCGCTCGCTGACAAAAGGCGCGCACGGCCTGCCGCTGATGGGCACCGGCGACTGGAACGACGGCATGAGCCGGGTCGGGCGCGAAGGCCGCGGCGAGAGCGTGTGGATGGGCTTTTTCCTGTTCCGCATCATCAGCGACTTCCTGCCGGCGTGCGAAAAGCGTGGCGACAGCGCCCGCATCGATGCCTACAGCGCCTACCGCGACCATCTGGCCGGTGCGCTCAATGGCGACGGCTGGGATGGCGCATGGTACCGGCGCGCCTTTTACGACAACGGCGCGGTGATGGGGTCAAGCCAGAGCGACGAATGCCAGATCGACGCGCTGGCCCAGGCCTGGGCCGTGATCTCCGGCGCGGCGCCGGAAGAGCGCGCGCAGATGGCGCTCGACGCGATGGAAGAGCGCCTGGTGGCGGACCACGATGGCCTGATCCGCCTTCTCACGCCACCTTTTGTCCACACCGTGCAGGACCCAGGCTACATCAAGGGTTACGTGGCGGGCGTGCGCGAAAACGGCGGCCAGTACACGCACGCGGCCTGCTGGGCGGTGCGCGCGGTGGCCGAAGCGGGCCGCAACGAGCGCGCCGCGCAGCTGCTCGAAATGCTCAGCCCCATCAGCCACACGCTCACGCCGGAAGCGGTGGCGCGCTACCAGGTCGAGCCGTACGTGATCGCGGCCGACATTTACGGCGCCGAACCGCACGTGGGCCGCGGCGGCTGGACGTGGTACACCGGTTCGGCCGGCTGGGCTTACCGGGTCGCGCTCGAATCGGTGCTCGGTTTTACGCTGGTGGGCGGCGCGGCGATCCGCATCAAGCCGGTGGTGCCGGCGGCGTGGCCGCGTTTCAGCATCCGCTACCGCCTGCCGGACGGCGCCACCAGCTACCACATCGAAGTGATCAACGACGCCATCGGCGACGGCGCGCTGGTGGTGGCAGCCTCGCTCGACGGCCAGGAAGCGCCGATTGAAGGCGGAGCGGCCATGATCCCGATGAAGGCCGATGGCGCCGCGCACCGCGTGGTCATCGTGCTGCGCGCGGCCTGAGGTCACGCATGGCACAAGTACAGCTGACAGGCATTCGCAAGTCGTACGGAGCGCAGGCGGTCCTGCATGGAATCGACCTCGATATCGCCGATGGCGAGTTCGTGGTTTTTGTCGGCCCCTCCGGCTGCGGCAAGTCGACCCTGCTGCGCGCCATCTGCGGGCTGGAAGACATCGACAACGGCGATATCCTGATCGATGGCGCGCGCGTCAACGAGGTGCCGCCGGCGCAGCGCGGGCTGGCCATGGTGTTCCAGAGCTACGCGCTGTATCCGCACATGACCGTGTACGAGAACATGGCGTTTGCCCTGAAACTGGCCGGCAAGCGCAAGGCGGAGGTTGACGAAGCCGTGCGCAAGGCCGCGCACACCTTGCAGATCGAAGCGCTGCTTCAGCGCCGGCCCAAGGAACTGTCGGGCGGCCAGCGCCAGCGCGTGGCGATCGGACGCGCCATCGTGCGCCAGCCGGCCGTGTTCCTGTTCGACGAACCGCTGTCGAACCTGGACGCCTCGCTGCGGGTGCAGATGCGCATCGAACTGGCCAGGCTGCACCGCACCCTGGCCACCACCATGATCTATGTGACGCACGACCAGGTCGAGGCGATGACCCTGGCCGACCGCATCGTGGTGCTGCGCGCCGGCCGCGTGGAACAGGTGGGCGCGCCGCTGGAGCTGTATCACCGGCCCGACAACCTGTTCGTGGCGGGTTTCCTGGGTGCGCCGCCGATGAATTTTCTGCGCGGCGAAATCCGCCAGTGGAACGCGGGCCAGGCGGTGGTGGCGCTGGCCGGCGGCACGCAGCTGATGGTGTGCGTGGGCGCGCCAATGACGCCGGGTGCGCATGTCACGTTGGGAATACGGCCCGAGCACATCGTGACCGGTGCGACGGACGGCATCCCGGCGACCGTGTTCGCGGTCGAACGGCTGGGGGAAGGAACGTATCTGTACGCCAGCGTGGACGGCAGCGCCGAGCAGGTGGTGGTGCGGGCGGACCCGGATACCGCTTGGGAGGTGGGCCAGCATCTGGCACTCGGTGCGCCGCTGGCGCGTATCCATGTATTCGGCGAAAACGGCAGAAGGTGCCGGCCTTAGAGCGCCTGCCTGTCCAAACCTTCTGACGACCGCCAACAAGGATCAAACACGCCAGTGGAAGAGACGCATGATATGAGCTTACGTACGGCTAGCTCTCTGGGGTGGCTACAGCGTTGAGCGCCTCGTACGACACTGGCGCGGGCTTTCGCAAACGTGGGGCAAAGACTACTTGCCTGGGGTCCAAGCTGCCGCTATCTCCCGCACGACCCGCAACACCATCTGCTTGCTCGCATCCACGCGCTTCCCGCTACGCCACGCCATCATGACTTCCCACTCCCACAGCGGCAAGTCGGCGATATCGAGTTTGACCAGACTCCCGTCCTGCAACTGTTTCGCGACCGCCATCTCAGGCATGAATGTCAGGAAACCATGCTCCAGCACCAGCTCAAGTGCGGCACTGGCCGGCTGGATCGCATGAATCGGCATATTCGTTGTGCGATACGCATGCAGGCGTCCGATCAATTCATCGCATTGCGGGCCCCAGAATTGCGGGGCCAGCTGCGCGTTCGCGATATCGGCCAGCACGCAAGCGGGCGAGCGCGCGAGCCGATGATCGCGATGCACCACGGCGATGATGGGCGAGACGCAAATGCGTTCCAACTCGATGCCGGCAATCGCCGGGCATCGCAATACAAAGCCAAGCTGGGCACGATCGGTGAGGAGCATGTCCATGATGATCGGCGAGTGATTCGTGGTACAGCGAATTTCCATCGGCGCCTGCGCCAGGGCCAGCAGGATCGGGCCGAACAGCATGGACGCGAGCGACGGCACACACGCCAGGCCCATTTTCGGCAGTGCGGGCACGCCCTGGACCGAGCGCAATCCAAGGTCGAGCGCAGCGAGCGCGGCGCGCGCGGCCGGCAGGAACGTGACGCAGGCTTCGGTGGGGACGGCGCCACGGCGGTGCCGTCGAAACAGCTGTACACCAACCTGATCTTCCAGCGCGCCCACCCGCTGGCTCACTTGCGGCTGCGACCAGCGGCGGCGCGCGGCGGCCTGGGTAAAACTGCCGTATTCCACGATTTCAATCAGCAGACGCAGATCGTCGAAATTCAAAGACATAAAAATATCCAATATCAAACATTTAAATTAGGCATCTTCTGTCCCGTCTTGTTCTTGCCTAAGATGAAAATTCATCGATGACGTGGGAGCAGGAACATGGCAGGAACAAGCGGCGCCAGGCTGCGCGGCAAGCGCTTTATCGTGATAGACAATGTATTGGTGGTGGCCGGTTTCTATCTGGTCTTCCCCATCATCGGCCTGCATTTTGTCGATCAGCTCGGATGGGCCGCGGCGGCGGTCGGCCTGGCGCTCGGCTTGCGGCAAGTGTCGCAACAGGGGCTGGGGCTGCTCGGCGGTTCGCTCTCCGACCGGTTTGGCGCCAAGCCCATGATCGTGGGCGGCATGCTGCTGCGGGCAGCCGGTTTTGCGGTACTTGCCTACGCCAGCAGCCCGGCCCACCTGTTCGTTTCCTGCATCCTGTCCGGGCTGGGCGGAAGCCTGTTCGAACCTGCGCGCGGGGCGCTGGTCGTCAAACTGACCCGTCCGGCCGAGCGCAGCCGCTTCTACGCGCTGCTGATGATGCTCGAAAGCGCGGCGGCCGTGCTGGGAGCGCTGCTCGGCACGTTCCTGCTCGGTCTGGATTTTTATTGGGTCGCGATGGGCGGCTGCGCGGTGTTTTTGCTGGCGGCGCTGGTCAATGCGCTGGCGCTGCCCGCCTACCGGGTCGCCGTTCCCGGCACGGCTGCGCTGGCGGCGATCCGGGTTCCGCTGGCCGACAAGCCATTCCTGACCTTGGTGCTGACCCTGAGCGGTTACTACGTTTTGCAGGTCCAGCTGATGCTGCTGCTGCCGGTGCTGCTGACGCACGTGACCGGGACCACCAAGGCCGTGGCCTGGATGTACAGCATGGATGCGCTGCTCGCCGTGCTGCTGCTCTATCCCATGGCACGCCTGGGCGAACGCTACCTGAGCGAAGAGGCACGCCTGCTGCTCGGAATCGGCGTGATGACGGCCAGCCTTGCGGCCATGACGCTGGTATCGGGCACGATCGGCGTGTTTGGCGTGTTGGGGCTGTTCTTTGTCGGCGGCCTGATCGCCGAGCCCGCGCGCGAGGCCATCGTGGCGCGCTATGCGCAGGTGCGGGCGCGCGCCAGCTACATCGGGCTGAGCAGGATCGGACTGGCGCTGGGCGGTCTGCTTGGCTACGTCGGGGGCGGATATCTGCTTGACGCGGGCAAGGCGCTGGGCCTGCCGGGCCTGCCCTGGATGGTGCTGTGCGCGGTCGGCTGCCTTACCCTGGCCGCACTGGCGCACCAGTTCTTCCGCGCCGCCTCCTGGCAGCGCGCGCGTGCTTGATTGCCCCTGGCGCATCAGTCCTGCGCGCCGGGCTCGAGCACGCCCAGCAGGCGCGACAGGGCGGCGTCGAGCGCGGCCAGGTCGGCCGCCGCGGTCGAGCCCAATAGGCGATGCTGGTTCGCTACATGGGCCGTCACGGCGCGGTCGATCAGATCCAGGCCATCCGCTGTCAGTTGCACCAGCACGCTGCGCGCATCGTCGCCATGGGGCACGCGCAGTACCAGGCCGCGCGTTTCCAGGCCCTTCAGGCGGTGCGTCATTGTGCCCGAGGTAATCATCAGGCTGGAGAACAGGGCCGTCGGCGCCATCCGGTAGGGTGTTCCGGAACGCTTCAGCGTGGCCAGCACGTCGAATTCCCAGCTGGTCATCCCGTAGGCGGAAAACACTTCGTCCTGCCTGCGCTGCAATAACGCGGCGCAACGCTTGATGCGCCCGATGGTGCCCATCGGACCGCAATCGAGATCGGGCCGCTCCCGGCCCCACTGTGCAAGGATCGCGTCGACCGCGTCCGGCGCTCGCTCAGTATCCATAAC
>NZ_JAVCWL010000054.1:0-32556 GCF_030846505.1 Massilia pseudoviolaceinigra
GGCGGGGTTTAGTGAAGGCCGAGCAGGGCGAGCACGCGCTCGCGGCTGATGCCGACCAGCGCCGAGGTCAGCGCCAGCAGCGATTCGTAGTTCGGCGTGCTGGCGGTGTCGGCGAAATCCTGCGCCATCACTTCGATCTCGGCCGCCGGCAGCTGGTCGACGGCGGCGCGGCTGGCCGCCGCACTGAGCGCGTGGCTGGCCGCATCCTGCGAGCGCTGCACCTGCGAGAGCGCTTGCACCACTTCATGCAAACTCTGGCGCAGGGCGTCGGTGTTGTCGGCGCCCCATTGCTGCGGCATGATGACGTCGGTATCGGCTTCCACCGCGACCCGTCCCACACCTTGAATCGAGAGCGAATCGCGCACCATCGGCCAGGCCGACTCGGGCGTGCTGAACACCAGCGCGCCGCTGCCGTCGGCGCTCACGCGCATATTGGCCGGGGCCAGCGCGCGGTCGAAGCGCACCACGATGTCGTCGCGCGTCATGGACGGGTCGATCGCCACCGTCAGCGGCTGGGTGTTGCCGCCCACCGAAAACGAGAGGGATTGGCCGGCACCGGCGGTGAGCATGTCGAGGTTGAGCCCCTTGATGCGGAAGCGCTGACTGGCCGGTTGCGGGCTGCTGAAGTTCAGGCGCGCGTCGACGCTGCCGCCGCTCGCCTGGCGCCGCTTGTCCATGGTCGCGCCGAGCTGGCGCAGATGGGCTTCGATGGCGCCGCTGTCGCCGCGGCGCGAAGAAAGTTTGGCGCTCAGTTCGCCCTTGAGCGCCTGCAGCTGGCCGGCCACCTGTTCCAGAAAATCGAGCGCTTGCTGGGCGCTGGCGACGTCGCCCTGCAGCTGGTGGTCGACCCTGGCCAGGCCGCGCCGCAGCGGGGCCGCCGCGCCCGGCGCCGGCTGGGCCGGGGTCAGTTGCGGCGGACGCGCGTGCGTGGCGCCTGGGGCCGCCTCGCTGCGCACGCCGCTGCCGTTGGCGCCGGCCGGGCCGCTGGTACTGCCGGTGGTGGGGCGGATCGCTTCCATGGCGTTACAGCGCCGCGAACAGGGACAGGTTGCCTATCTTCGTATAGGCCTTGTAGGTCGCTTCCAGCGCGCTGGTGTAGCCGCTCAGCTCAGTCGCGGCGAGGCCGTAGTCGAGCTGGCCGATGTCGGTCAGCGCCATCTGGTTCGACAAACTCACATTGCTGTGGTTTTCGTCGAGCGTGTTGAGGATGTTTTGCGAGCCGCCCAGCACGGCAATCTTGCCGGAAATGAGGTCGAGCGCGGTGTCGAAGCCGTCCAGGTTGGCCGCGAGGGTGGCCCGGGTGGTCGGGTCGTTGGCGCTGGCGCCCGGCGCGCTGAGCGCGGCCAGGGTCATATCGAGCTGGTTGAGCATGGTTTCGATGCCGCTCATATTGCCGTTCGCAACCTGGGTGATGCCATTGCCGACCACGACCGTCTGGTCGTTGGTGTTGCCGGCGTAGCTGTAGCGCGAACCGATCGCGGCGGCCGCGTTGTAGGCGATCGGGGCGGTGCCGGTCTGGGTGCCGGAAAACACATAGCGCCCTTCCTGGTCGATCGAGTTGGCGCTGTAGAGCAGGCTTTCGCGCAGGGCGGTCAGCGGCGAGACCATGGCGGCCAGGTCGGCCGGGGCGTTGCCGCCGTCGGACGACCAGACCAGCAGGTCGCGGCCCTGCATCATGTCGTTTACCATGCTGCCGAGGTAAGCTTCGTTCTTGGTCAGGCGGATCTTGAGCGCGGCGATATTGTCGCGGTACTGGCCGACGGCGGACTCTTCGCGATGCAGGCGCGACATGCGCACCGTGTCGACCGGGTCGTCCGACGGCAGCAAGATGCGGGTACGGCTCGCCATCTGCTGATTGACGTAGCTGATGCGCTCCTGGTTTTGCTGGAGCGAGATGTTCATCGTCGCTTGATACTGGCTGGTGGCAATCCGCATACGTTTCTCCTTAACCCATCATGGCCAGCGTCGCATCGAACAGCGAGTTGGCTACTGACATCACTTTCATGTTCGCCTGGTACATATTCTGGTACTCGACCAGATTGACCGCTTCTTCATCCTTGTTCACGCCGCTGGTCGAGGTCCAGTCGTCCATCGCATGGTTGCGCATGGTCTCGGCGGTGGCCAGGGCTACCCGGTTTTGCTGGCTGTCGACGGCCAGCTTGCCGACCAGCTGGGAATCGGCGTCGCTGATCATGACCGAACCGAGCGAGCCGATGGTGACCGGCTGCTTTTTGATGTCGATCATTTTTTGCAGGTTGCCGCTGTCGCCAGGGGTATTATCGCCCGAAAAGGCGAGGTCGGCGGTCTGGTAGCCGGCCGTGACCTGCAGCATGTTCGACGGGCTGCCGGGGGTGAACACGAACAGCGGGCCGCCGGCCGTGCCGTTCATGGTGTAGCCGGCTGCCAATTGGGTGTTGACCTTTTGCGCCAGCTGCTGGGCCAGGTCGGACACGCCTTGCTGCATCGGCAGCAAGATGTCGCGTTCGTACAAACCGAGGCCGCCGAGCTGGGCGCCCACCGCCGTCTTGTCGAGCTGGAACGAGGAGCCGGCGAAGTCGACCCGCAGGTTTTGCGCCGCGCCGCCTTCGGCCACCAGGGTGGCGGCGACGTCGCCGATCACCAGCGCCTGGCCGGTCTTGAGCGAAATGCTGCGCGTGCCGTCGGGCTGGTCGGTCACTTCCAGGCCGACCTGGGTGGACAGGGCGTCGATGGCCAGGTCACGCGCGTCGACCAGGGTCGAGGTGCTGCTGCCGGATGCGGTGGCCAGGCTGATCTGGCGGTTCAGGCCGGCGATGGTCTGGATCGAGGCATTGGCCGACGAGACGATCGCGCCGCGCTGGTCGCGCAAGGATTGCAGCTGGCCGTTGTACACATTGTTCATGCTGTTGAAGCGCTGCGCCATGGCGCTGGCGGCGGTCAGCACTTGCTGGCGCAGCGGGGTCGAGGTGGGATCGACGCCGGCCACCGCGTTGAGCGCCTGGAAGAATTTGTCGACGCCGTTGCTCAGGCCGGCGTCATTGTCGCCCATGACCCGTTCGAGCTGGGTCAGGTAGGGCTGGGTCTGGGAATACTGGCCGACGCCGGAAGCGGCGCGCCACAGTTGCTGGTTCTTGTAGCCGTCGCTGAAGCGCAGCAGCGAATTGACCTCCACCCCGTTGCCGGCCGAGCGCGTCCCGGACTGCGGACCGACCGCGGTCAGCAGCGCCGACTGGCGCGTGTAACCTTTGGTTTGCAAGTTTGCAATGTTCTGGCTGGTTGCCTGCAGCGCGAGTTGGGAAGCCAGGGCGCCGCTCAGGGCGTTGTTCATGATGCTCATGGTGTCACTTCTTTCTCGATGGGCCGGCAAGATGGGTCGTCATAGTTACAAGGCGACCGTTTACTTGCCGCCATTAAATTTTTTGGTGCGAAGTTTTCAGCGGAGTTTGCAGCGGAGCCAGCGGCGCGTTCTGCGCCGGCGTCTGCGGCGCAGCCGCCGGCAGCAATTGGCGCAGGATGGCGTCGGCCACGCCGAAGGCGCGCTGGTTTGCCATTTGCCCGGCCATCATGTTGTCGGCCATGTCTTGCATGTCGCGGTTGACCGGGTCCTTGAAGACGCTGTCGTCGTCGGCCATGGCACGCGTGCCGCTGCGCATTTGCTGCAGCATATTGCCGATAAAGAAACTTTCGAATTCGATGGCGGCCTTGGTGGCTTTCGTCACGAACACCGGATCGGCGGCCGGGGTGACAGCGGCTTCGTGGCCGGGGCCCATGCCGGCGCGGTTGAGCTTGGTGGTAAGGTCGAGTGGATTCATGGCAGCAACTCCTTAAATGACGACCAGTTCGCCTTCGATGGCGCCGGCCTGGTCGAGCGCCTGCAGGATCGCCATGATGTCGTCGGGGGTGGCGCCCAGGCTGTTGACGATGTCGATGATGGTTTGCAGCTTGGCGCTGGCGGGCCACTTGAACATGGCGCGCCCGGCGCCCTGGTCGACCGACAGCTTCGATTGCGGGGTGACGGCGGTGCGTCCGCCCGAAAACGGGCCGGGCTGGCTCACGGCCGAGCTTTCGGCGATCACCACCTTGAGCGAGCCGTGGGTGACGGCGGCGGCCTTGACGCGCACGCCTTCGGCGATGACCACCGTGCCGGTGCGCGAATTGAAGACCACTTTCGGCACGTCGGTGCCGACATCGATCGACAGCGCCTGCAGCTTGGCCATGAAGGCCACGCGTTCGGTCGGGTTGGCCGGGGCGATCACCTGGATGCTGGCGCCGTCGGCCGTCGTGGCGAGCGGCCCGAAGCGGCGGTTGATGGCTTCGACGACATTGGTGGCGGTCTCGAAGTGCGGCGCTTTCAGGCGCAGCATGACTTCGGCGCGGGTCGAGAAATCGCTGCCGATTTCGCGTTCGATGTTGGCGCCGTTGGGAATGCGTCCGCCGGTCGGGGTGTTGACGGTGACGCTCGAGCCGCTCGCGCCCGTGGCGTTCAGGCCGCCGACCACCACATTGCCCTGGGCCAGGGCATAGACTTCATTGTCGGCCGCGCGCATTTGCGTGAGCAGCAGCACGCCGCCGCGCAGGCTCTTGGCGTCGCCCAGCGAGGAGACGGTGACGTCGATCGGCTGGCCGCGCCGGTAGCCGGGCGGGAACACGGCGCTGACCATGACGGCGGCCACGTTCTTGTTCTTCGCTTCGGCGCCGTCGGGCAGCTTGACGCCGAACTGCTTGAGCATGTTGACCACCGACTGGCTGGAAAACTTGACCTGGCTGCTGTCGCCGCTGCCGTTCAGGCCGACCACGAGGCCGTAGCCGACCAGCGGATTGTCGCGCACGCCTTCGACGCTGACCAGGTTGCGCAGGGTTTGCGCGGCCGAGGCCGGCAAGGCGAAGCAGGACAGCAGGGCCAGCACGGAAAAGGGAAGGGCGAAGGGAAGGGCGAGGCGACGCAGGAAAGCGGGTGATTGCATGGTGATTCCTTAGAACGGCACGAACAACGCGGCGTTTAAAACGGCATCCAGGGGCCGAGGAAGAAACGGGTCAGCCAGCCAGGTTCGTTGGCGTTGGCCAGGGCGCCCCGGCCCGAGTAGCTGATCTGGGCATTGGCCACGCGCAGCGACGAGACCTGGTTGTCGGCGTCGATGTCGGCGGCGCGCAAGAAGCCCTTGAGGCGCACGAATTCTTCGCCCTGGTTCAGGGTCAGGCTTTTTTCGCCGGCCACGCGCAGCAAGCCATTGGGCAGCACTTCCTGCACGATCACGGTCAGCGCCCCGGACAGGGCGTTCTGCTGGGTGCTGGTGGCATCGCCCTCGAAGCCGCGTTCGGCCGACAGGTCGATGCCGGCTTTCGGGAACGTCTTGCCGAGCAGGATGGGCGGCGTCACGCCCACGCTCGACTCCTTGCTGATGCTGGTGCCGGCGCGCTTGCTCGCCTGCGTGGTTTCCTGCAGGATCACGGTGACCACGTCGCCGGTGCGAAACGCCCGGCTGTCGGAGGTCAGCGGCACCGCGTCGGCGTTGAACACGCCGCCCGACAGGCCGCCGCGCGTTTGCGCGCGCGGCAGCGGCGCGGTTTCCTCGGCCATCGCGCGCGGTGGCGGCTGGCCGCTGCTGGCGCAGCCGCCCAGCACCGCCAGCGCGAACAAGGCGGCGGCCGCTTTCATCAGCGGGCCGCCTGGGCCAGGTACTGCAGCATGTTGTCGGCGGCCGAGAGCACCTTGGTGTTCATCTCGTAGGTGCGCTGGGCGGCGATCATGTCGACCATTTCCTCGACCACCTGCACGTTCGAGCCTTCCAGCGCGCCCTGTTTGAGCTTGCCGAAAGCGCCATCGCCCGGACGCCCTTCGGCGGCGGCGCCGCTGGCCGGCGTTTCCGAGAACAGGTTTTCGCCGAGTGCCAGCAGGCCCGTCGGGTTGACGAAGTTCGACAGGGTCAGCTGGCCCAGTTCGGACGGCGTGGTGCTGCCGGCGATGGTGGCCGAGACCATGCCGTTTTCACCGATGGTGATCGCGGTGGCGTTGTTCGGTACCGTAATCTGCGGCACCAGCGGCAAGCCCTGGGCATTGACCAGGGTGCCGGTGGCGTCGACCTGCAACTGGCCGGCACGGGTGTAGGCCGGGTCGCCGTTCGGACGGCGCACCTGCAAAAAGCCGTTGCCGGAAATGGCCACGTCGAGCGGCTGGCTGGTGGTTTGCAGGCTGCCGTTGGTGAACACTTTCTGGGTGCCCAGCAGGTGCGTGCCGTTACCGAGCTGCACGCCCGATGGCGACAGGGTATTGTCGGCGCGCTGCGCGCCCGGCTGCTGGTCGATCTGGTAGAACAAGTCCTCGAACACGACACGGTCGCGCTTGAAGCCGACGGTGTTGACGTTGGCCAGGTTGTTGGCGATCGCCTGCAGTTTGGCGTCCTGGGCTTGCACCCCGGTTTTGCTGATCCACATTGCTGGATTCATGATCTTTTCCTTTAAGTATTAGGTGCTTCAGCTGCCGAGCAGGCGGTTGCCGACTTCATTCATGTTGTCGCTGGCCTTGAGCAGCTTCATCTGCATCTCGAAGCTGCGGTTCAGGCTCATGGTGGCGACCATTTCTTCGACCGCCGACACATTGCTGCCTTCCAGGTGGCGCCCGCGCACGGTCACCGTTTCGTCGGCCGCCAGCGGCTGGCCGCTGCGCGAGACGATCAGCCCGCCTTCGTTCTTGGTCACTTCGCCCGCTTCGGCGTTAACCAGGCGCAGCTTGTCGATCACCTGCATGTCGGTCGTTCCCGGTGCCAGCACCGAGATCGACCCGTCCGCGCCGATAGTGACCGCGTTATGCGGCGGCAGCACCACCGGGCCGCCTTCGCCCAGCAGCGGATGGCCGTTGACCGACAGGGCGCCGTCGGCATCGATATTGATGGCGCCGGCGCGGGTATAGGCTTCGCCACCCTGCCACTGGACCGTCAGGTAACCGTTGCCGGTGATGGCCACATCGAGGTCGCGCCCGGTTTCCTTGACCGGACCGGAGCGGGCCGACACGGAGTCGGACTGCATCCGCACATAGTGGCGGTCGTCGAAACCGGCGCCGCCCAGCGCTTGCGTCGACGACATTTCGAGGTTGGCGCGAAAGCCCGTCGTGTCCATGTTCGCCAGATTGTTGGCGTGGACCTGCTGGGCTTTCAGCGCGCGTTCGGCGCCGCTCAGTGCTGTAAAGATCAATTTATCCATGTTGCTCCCTCAATGAATTCAGTATTTCCGTGCAGATACTTATAGTGCCTGCATTAAGGACTGAATCATCTGATTTTCTGTTGAAATCACCTTGGAATTTGCCTGATAGTTGCGCTGTGACGTCATCAGGCCCACCAACTCTGACGTAATGTCAACATTCGAGCGTTCCAGCGCGCCGGTATTGAGCTTGCCGGCCAGGCCGCTGCCCGGGGTGCCGTACAGGGCCGCGCCGGATGCGGAACTGGCGGTCCAGCTGGTGTCGCTCACAGCGGTCAGCGACCCTTCGTCGGCGAAGGTGGCGATCGCCACGGTGCCCACCACTTGCTGCTGTTCGTTGCTGTACTTGGCCAGGACGGAACCGTCGGTGCCCATTTCGACGCCGATGAAGGTGCCGGACGCATAGCCGTCGGTACTGTTGGTGGTGGTGATGGCTTCGCCGGCGAACTGGGTGGTGCCGGCGTAGTTCACGTCCAGCGTGATCGGCGCCGAGCCGTTGGTCGGGGTGATGTTCAGGGTGGTCACGGGCGGCACCGGCGGCAGCTGGCCCATGTTGTCGAACGCCAGGGTGGTGGTGGTGGCCAGCGGCGCGCCGCCGTCGACCGCGTAGTGCACGGTCATGTTGGTGCCGGCGCCCTTGACGAAATACTGCGACAGGGTGTGCTGGCTGCCCAGCGAATCGTAGACCACCGATTGCTTGGCCATGTTGTACGACGCGGCATTGGCCGGGTCGAAGGCGGCGGCCGGGGTCACCCAGTCGTTCGACAGGTTGCCGACGTAGTTGACCTTGGTGCTGGCGACGGCTGGAATCTGGCCGGTCGGCACTTCGATATTGCCCATCACGCCCAGCGCGGTGCTGCCCTTGATGGCGGCGTAGCCCTGCACCGAGCGGCCGTTGCTGTCGACCAGGAAACCATCCTTGTTGGCGGAGAAGATGCCGACGCGGCTGTAGTTGACGATGCCCTGGCTGTCGCGGCTGACAAAAAAGCCGCGGCCGTCGATGGCGGCGTCGAGGCTGCGGCCGGTGGTGGTGACGCCACCGTTCAGGCCAATGCTCTGGGTCATCGAACCGACTTCCACGCCGGTGGCCTGGGAACCGGCGTACATGGCCGAAAAGTTGGCGCGGGTGCTCTTGAAGCCGTAGGTGCCGGCGTTGGCGATATTGTTACTGACTGCTTCAAGCTGGGTGTTGATCGACTGGATGCCCGACAATGCGATTTCGAAACTCATGATGGTCTTCCTTTAATTTGCGGTGGAGGAGTTGGCGGCCGCCAGCGATGCGCCGGACTTGCCGTTGAAGCCAGTGACGGACGACGGCGCAACATCGCCGATTCCTGCCACCTTGAGGACCACACCGCCACCGGCCGACATGCGCACGCTGTCCAGGCGGCCGATGACTTCGATGGCGTCGAGCGCACCAGCGCTCGTTTGTACTTTGATATCGTATTTCCCGGGCGCCAGACCAAGCGCGACCGGATCGATGGAAAACGTTTGCGGACCCGAACCGCGCGAACCGAGCTGCACGTCGTGCTTGACGCCGTCGGACCCGGTCAGGGTCACCGTGTTGGTGGCGCTCGCCGCGGGCAGGGTGATGCTGGCCTTGAGCGGCGTGCCGTCCAGGCGCACGCTGTGGGTCTTGACGGTGATGTCGGAGCCGACCTGGGCGCCCAGGGCCAGGGTCTGGATGCTCTCCAGCACGCTGGCGCTGGTGCTGTTGAGCTTGGCGAGGCTTTGCATCGCCTCGGTCTGGCTCAGCTGCGAGAGCTGGTTGACGAACTGCGACGGATCGCTCGGCTCCAGCGGATCCTGGTTGCGGATCTGCGCCACCAGCAGCTTGGTGAACATGTCCGCCGTTTCGCTGGCCGGGGCCTGGCCGACGACGGTGTTGGCATTGCCGGCAGCCTGGTTATTGGCGCCGTTGAGGTTATTGGTGAGCATCGGATCAGCCTTCGCCGAGTCGCAGCAGGCCCGCTTGCATCGACTTGATGCGTCCCAGGACTTCCACATTGGTTTCAAAGGCACGCGAGGCCGACATCATGTCGGTCATCTCGGCCACCTGGTTGACGTTCGGGTAGAACACCATGCCGTCGGCATTGGCCACCGGATTGCCCGGCTCGTAAGCCTTGCGCAGCGGTTCGGCCGATTCGACCACGTCGAGCACCTGGACCCGGCTGCCGGCGCCGAGCTTGCCGGCACCGCCGTCGAGCATGGCGGCGAACACGGGTTTGCGGGCACGGTAGGTTTCGCCTTCCGAGCCGGACACCGAATCGGCATTGGCCAGGTTGCTGGCGATGGTATTGAGGCGCACCGACTGCGCCGCCATGGCCGAACCTGCAATTTGGGAAATGTCTTTAAAGCTCATGATTATTGTCCTGCGATGGCTTTGGCCAAACCCTTGAGCCGCATATTCACGAAGGTCAGGCTGGTCTGGAAATCGGATGCGTTTTGCGAGAACGCGGCTTGTTCGACGCCGATTTCGACGGTGTTGCCGTCGGCGCTAGGGTGGTAAGGGACCCGGTACAAAGCAGCCTGGTCATCGGCGCCCAGGCCCGGCATATCCGACTCGGTCTCGATTCGCTGCTGCAGCATGGCACCGAAGTCGACGTCGCGTGCCGTGAAACCCGGCGTGTTTTCGTTGGCGATATTGGCGGCCAGTACGCGGGTGCGGTCGGCGCGCAGATGGAGCGCGTCGGCGTGCACGCCAAGTGCCTTTTGGAAATCAATCGACATGAAGCTTCCTCCGTGAATGAACTGCAGTGTGAATCTGGTTAAAATGACTCTGTGCGGCGTTTCTTGCGTCGTGCGCAACGTTTGCCAAGGTGCTACTTATGTGTGAAGTCCGCCGCGCCACCAGCGCTTTGTTCATGCCATTAACGGCCGCTGTACTGATTTCATTAGCCGGGGGCAACACAAACGCTGCCGAAATATCGATCACGACCAGGCTGGAGCAGGCTGCGCGCGAGCAGCTGGCGCGCCAGGCGGAAACGGCCGGCTTGGCGGAACCACAATTTACTGTCAACGTTGCAACGCCGCGTGCGGCTCCGCCGTGCGCCAAGCCGGTCAACATCGAAGCGGTCGACACGCGCACGCCGGCGCGCATGCGCTTTGCCGTGCTGTGTCCCGACGCCGGCGGCTGGCGATATGAATACGTGCTGCGCGCATCGGTCAGCGCGCTGGTGGCGGTGACGGCGGCGCCGGTCGCGGCCGGGCACATGCTCACGGCGCAGGACGTGACGCTGGAGCGGCGCGATGTCACCACCTTGAGCGACGCCATCAGCTCGGCCGAAGCGGCCACCGGGCAAGCGTCGCGGCGCTCGCTGCGGGCCGGCGAAGTGCTGCGCCAGGCGCAGCTGAGCGCGCCATTACTGGTCAAGCGCGGCGAACCGGTGGTGATGCTGGCGCGCTTCGAGGCGATCGAAATCAGCACGTCCGGCGAAGCGCTCGACGCCGGCGCCTTGAATGCGCTGGTGCGGGTGCGCAACCTGGCCAACGGACGGGTGGTGCGCATGCGCGTGATCGGCGCCGGCACGGTCGAGCCGGTCGAGATCCCGCGCTCGGCGCAGCCGTGATTCATTCCGATGCTCCCTGCAGGCGGGCGGCCAGGCGGGTCAGCTTGGCGGCGTAGGCCGGATCGGTGGCGTAACCGCCCTTGGCCAGGCCCTCGGCAAAGGCGCGGGCATCGTTGCCGGTGCCGATGGCGGCCGCGTAGCGCGGATTGTCGAGCAGCACCTGGGCGTAGTCGCGGAAAGCGGCGCCCTGGTCCGGGTAGCTGCGGAAGCGCTCGGTTTTCTTCACTGCGGCGCCGTGTTCGTATTCGGTGGTGGCGTTGTCGGCCACCTCGCCCTGCCAGCTGGCACCGGCCTTGATGCCGAACAGGTTATGGGTGGTGGCGCCTTCGGCCTGGCGCAGCGGACGCTGGCCCCAGCCCGATTCCAGCGCGGCATGGGCCGACACCAGTTGCGGCGCCACGCCCAGGCGTTCGCCGGCTTCACGGGCCCATGGCGCGATCTGTTCCAGGAAAGCCTGTTGCTCGGAACCGTCGGCAAAGGCGCCGCCGACGCTGGCCGGGGCGACCTCGGCGTCCTGCAGGCGCGCCTGCAGCATGCGGCCTTGCGGGCTGAGCATGGAAGCGCCGCTGTCGGCGCTGCCCTGGCTGATGAAATCGGCGATTTCGTTCTGCATCGAGCTGTAGACGCCGCCGAAGCCGGCGCCGCCGCCCACGGCCGCCATCGGGCGGGTGGACTGGGTCGGCGTGGCCGGCGCGATGCTGGCGGTATGGAAATCAGCGTGCCTCATACAAGGTCTCCTCTCCGTGCAGCACACGCTGCATGATGGAAAATTGTTCGGTCAGCAATGCGCTGTTGCGAACATTCAAACGTTTGCATTCAAGTACCAGTTGCTCCAGCGATTGCCAGGCTGCGCTCAAGGCCTCGCGTTGCGGCGCGCCCAGGCTGGCGATCAGGGTCGCCATGTCGGCGCTTGAGCCGCACAGGGCGCGCACCAGCGAGACACGCTGCACGCGGCGCTGTTCCATCGCGTCAAGTAACGGCGCCAGCTGTTCGGCCAGTTCGGCCAGCTCGGCGCTGCGGTGGCGCAGGGCGGCGTCGAACTGGCGCGCCAGCAGCGCGAGGATGGCCTGGCAGGCATCGATGTCGGCGCTCACGCCGGCGCCCAGCTTGCCCAGTGCCTGCTCGCGCGTCATGCGGCTCATCCCTGGCCTCCGTGGAAGCGTTCGATCAGGCCGGCCAGGCGGGCCGGGTCGAATGGCAATTCGCCCTTGGCCAGCGCGTCGCGCAATTGCGACACGCGCTCGTGGTCGATCTCGGGCATGGCGGCCAGGGCGGCCATGGCCGGCTGCAGCACTTCCGATTGCAGGGCGCCGGACGGCGCCGCGACGCCGGCGCCGCTGGCCACGGGCGTTTTGACTTCGGACGCCACCGCGGCGCTGCCGCGCTGGACGGCCGAGGCATCGGCGGACGCACCGCCACCGGAGATTTTCATGCGGGGACCTCGGCTTTTCGATTGGATCGTCATGATTATTTGCCTTGGGCGTCGGCGCCCTTGACGTTCTTGAGTTTGTCGCGCAGTTCCTCGACCGAGCCCTTGGTGCCGACCGCCGTTTCGGCGCCGACCTCGTTCTTGCCCGGCACGCCGAACATGGCGGCCACGGTATTGGCCTGGCTGTTGGTCAGGATCAGCAGTTCGATGCGGCGGTTCACGGCCGCGCCGGTGTTGGACGGCTCGAACGGGGCGCGGTCGGCCATGCCCACCACCTGCAGCACGCTGTCCGGATTCATGGAACCGGCCAGCAGCTGGGAGCGGGCCGCCATGGCGCGCGCATTCGACAAGGTCCAGTTCGAGTTGCCATCCTGGTCGCCCGCATATTTGCGCGAATCGGTGTGGCCGACGATCAGCATCTGGTTTTCCATTTTTGCAAAGACCGGCCCCATCTGGCGCATCAGGCGCCCGAAGCGGTCGGTCGGCATGGCGCTGCCGAGCAGGAACATACCCTGGCGGTCGGTATCGTGCAGGGTGACGCGCAAGCCGTACGGGGTGATCATGGTTTCCAGGTTGTTCGACAAGCCCGCTTCCACGCTCATGGTGCCCAGCTGGCGCGACAGCACGGCCAGTTCGGCCGGCGAGTCGTAGCGCACTTTCGGGCCTTCGCCGCCGTTTTCCTTGTGCGCGGAGGTGCCGCTGTGAGGCATGGAGAAGCGCTCGATCAGGCTGCCGCGCGGGCCGCCGCCGATTTCCGGCTTGTTGCCCTGGCCATCGGCATAGCTGCCGTTTTGCTCGCGCACCATCGCTTTCATGGTTTGCTGGTCGCGCGCCGCCATCAGCCACAGCACCAGGAACAGGGCCAGCAGCGCCAGGCAAAAGTCGGCGAAGGCGACTTTCCAGGCGCCGCCGTGGTCGTCCTCGTGCGCCTTGCCACGGCCGCGGACGATGATCGCCGCGTCGTGCTTGTCATGTTTATCATGCTGCTTTTGCACGAGGCTCTCCTGCCTTGTCGCTGGCGCGGCGTTTCGGCGACGGCGCATCTTCGCCTTCGCCGCCCATGGCGTTGATCCAGCTTTCGAGCTGGGCGAACGTCGGCTTGATGTTCAGCTGCACCAGGCGGCGGCCGGCATCGATTGCCAGCAGGGCCGGTTTGCCGGCCACGTGGGTGACCAGAACGACTTTGACGCATTCCATGTTCGACGCTTCCTGGTTCACAAGCTGCTTCATCATGTTGCTGATCGGGTCGAGTACGCCGTAGCAGAAGAAAATACCGAGGAAGGTGCCGACCATCGCAGCGCCCACCTTGGCCGAGATCGCGCCGGCATCGGCGCCCTCGGCCACCGAGTTCATCGCCAGCACGATCCCGAGCACCGCCGCCAGGATGCCGAATCCGGGCATCGCTTCGGCAATCTTGTGCAGCGACTTGGATGGCTGCACCAGCTCTTCGTGAATGGCTTCCAGTTCCTGCTCCAGTACGCCTTCAAGCTCATGGGCATTGATTTTTCCCATGGCCATCAAACGGAAATTATCGACAATAAACGCCAACAGTTTAGGCTCTTCCAATACCAACGGGTAACGCTGGAACAGTGGGCTCGACGCTGGATCTTCCACGTGGGCATCGAGTGCTTTCAAACCACCCGCCGCGGTCTGCAGCAGTTCGTACATCAACAACAACAACTGGCGCTGGAACTCGGAACCCTGCTTCTTGCGCACGATGATCTTGCGCAGCTGGGTCGTCAATTCCTTGAGCACATGGTTGGGGTTTCCCAACACCAGTGCGCCGGCGCCGCCGCCGGCGATGATCAGGATCTCGACCGGGTGCCAGATGGCATCGAAGGTGCCGCCCATGAGCACGAAGCCGCCGAAAATACAGCCGAGAACGATGGCAATGCCGACTAGTTGCTGCATGTTAAATTCCTTTGGTAAGTCGTGGTGTGCGAAAGAAGCGGGTAAAACATGTCCTGATCAGCCTTTGAGGGCTGCTTTCATCTTGGCCAGCGCCGCCTTGTTGAGCTGGCAGACGCGCGCGTCCGACAGGTCCAGCACGGCAGCGACTTCCTTGTAGCTCAGTTCAAATTCGTAAATCATCTGGATCACGCGCTGCTCGCGCTCGTCGAGGGCCATCAGGGCCTGTTCCAGGCTGTGCTTGACCATGAACTGCTCTTCCGGGCCGGGCGCGCTGTGGGCCCGTTCAGCGGCTTCCTGCAGCACTTCGTCAAAGCTGAGCAGCAGCTCGGCGCCATCGTCGAGCTGGTATTGCACGTAGGCTTCGGGTGTGAGACCGAGCGCGGCGGCCGCTTCCTGGTCGTTCGGCTCGCGCCCGAGCGAGCGGGTCAGGGCGCGCACCTGGTCGCGCATCTTGTGGCTGTCCTGGCGCACCGCGCGCGGACGCCAGTCCTGGCGCCGCAGTTCGTCGAGGATGGCGCCGCGGATGCGCAAGGAAGCGAAGCTGCCGAAACCGGCGTCGGGCATGCCATAGCGGCGCAGCGCCTCGAGCAAGCCCATCAGGCCGATCTGTTCCATGTCTTCGCGCCCCATCACGCCCGAGACCTGGGCGTTGAGCTGGCGCACGATGCGCTTGACCAGCGGCGCGTAGGCCACCAGCTGGCGCTGTTCTTCGCGGGCGTCGAGCACGGGGGCGTACTCGGCCACCTGGGCGGCGCCGTAAGCGCCGCCGTACTCGCTGGCGTGTTCACCTGGCACGCCATGGGCGTGCGCGTTGCCGCCCATGTAGCTGGCGGCGCTGCTGCAGTCGGTGTAATCGGCGTGATAGGCCACAAGATTCCCGGGTTGGCTATTCGATGATCAGTTTGCCGATCATGACTTCGGAGAACGGCTTTTCGAGCTTGTCCTTGTCATAAGTGGCGGCGAAAGTGCTGTTGATCTGCTCGGCGTACTGCTCGACCGTCAGGGCCTGGGCCGCGCCCATGGTGTGCGCCGACAGGGCGCGCACGGCCACGCTGCGCAGCATCGGCAAGTCATCCTTGACCTTCTTTTCCTGCTCGAGCGTGGTCGACAGCACCAGGTCGGTGGAAATGTAATGGGCCTGGGTTTCGCCAGGGCTACGGCGCAGCATGACGATGACCTTGTCGAGCGAGACGTAGCGCGCCGGCTTTTTCTTCGGCGCTTCGGCCTCGGCCGGCTTGCCATCCTTGCCAGGCATCGGCTGCTTGAAGTACAGGGCCGCGCCGGCGCCGGCGGCGCCCACGATGCCGATGACCACAAAAGCAATGATCAGTTTGGTAGTCTTTTTCATGCTGCATACTCACGGCCGGACAGCGAGAACGTGGCGGACGGATTGCCGGCTTCGGCCAGCGCGCGGCCAGGATCGTTGTCAGTGTTGTCGCGTTCAGGCTGGCGCTGGCGGCCTTGCTGTTCGCCGAAGGCGGCGCCGCTGCGCGGGGTTGCCGTAATGGTCACGGCGACATCGCTGAACTGGCGCTGGGCCAGGTCGGAACGCATGGCATCGCTGACATTGTTGAGCTGGCGCCGCACTTCGCTGTGGGTGGCGCTGATGTTCACTTCCAGCGCGCCGCCGGCGGCGTGGCGGATCGCGATCTCGATGCGGCCCAGCTGCGGCGGATCGAGGCGGATCACGGCCTGGTCGATGTTGCGGCCCAGTTGCAGCTGGAGGCGGTCGCCCAGCGCTTCGCGCAGGGGCTGCTGCCAGTCGGCCGGGTTGGCCGGCAGTTTCACATCCAGCGGGGCGGCCATGGCGGCGTTCTGGGACGCCAGGGCGTTGGCGCCGCTCATGACGTTGGCGGGACCGGCAACCGGCGCGTCGCTGCGCAGCACGGTGTCGACGGTGGCGGCGGCCAGCGGCTGGACCGTTGTGGCTACGCCGGTTTTCTGGGCTGCGGGAGCGGCTGCGCTGCCTGTTGCCGTGCTGTCGCCGGTGCGCACCGGTGCGCGCGGCGCCGGTGCGGCGGCCTGGGCTTGCGCCGGCAGAGCCAGCGGAGCGGCTGCCGGCGTACGGGCATCGGCGGCGCCGCTGTCGGTGGCGCTGTCGGTGCGGCTGTCAGCGGCGCCAGCGCTGCTGGTGGCCCCCGCCGGTGGGGCGCTGAAGGTGGACGAGACGGTGCTGGCCGGGGCCGCGGGCACGGCGACGGCGATGGCGATGGCGGGTGCGGCCGGCATGGCCGCAGCCGGCGCGGCAGCCGGGGGCAGCGGGCTGGCAAAGCTGACCGGGGCGCTGGCGCCAGCGACCGGTGCGGCGCCAGCGACTGGCGCGGCCATGGTGGCGGGCATGCTGGACGGCATCGGCACGGCCGGTGGCAAGACGATGCCGAGCGGCAGCGTCATACTCATCGTCATGGCCGGCGTGGTGGCGTAATCGGGCGTGTCGACCGACACGGCCGGCGCGGCGCTGTCGAGCAGGACGCCAGGCTCGGCCAGGCCGTCCACCGGCGCGGCCTCGGCGCTGGCGGTCTCGGCTTCAGGCACGCTCACCTGGACGGCGGCGATGTCGAACATCAGCCAGCTGGCGAACGGCGCGGCGGCGTCGGCGCCAGCGGTGGCAGGGACGCCAGCGGCGGGCGCAGCGGCGCCGGTGGCGCCCGGGGCGGCGGGGGAAGGGGTCAGGTTAGCGAGCATCATGGTTATGCCTGGTTACGTTCTGAATCAGTTTCATTGTCGAGGGCGTAAGCGATAAACCCGGCCTTGTTCGTGTGCATGTCGTGCATTTGCGCTCCCAGCAGTTCCAGCTCGGCGGCGCACAGGTCGGCCGCCTCGTCGTGCTGGGCGCGCAGCGCTTCCAGGGCACGCTTCTCAAGCGGGTTCCACGGGCCGCTGGCAGCCAGCACGCGCAGCTGGGTGCTCAGGGCGCCCACAGCGCGGTCGAGCGCGACCCAGTCGCGCGCGGCGCCGGCAGTGGCCAGGGCCGCCGTCAGGGCGTTCAGGGCGGCGCGCCTATCCATTGCGCGCCTGCACGCCGAGCCAGCCCTGGCGAATCGTGCCGAGGATATCGACCACTTCGTCGAGCATCGCCGGGTCCATCTTGATACCGGCCCCGTGCAGGCGGGCCGCGCAAAAGTCATACAGTCTTGCCAGGTTTTCCACCACGTCGCCGCCTTGTTCGAAGTCCAGCGAGCTGGACAGTCCATTGATGATTTCGACACATTTGTCGATGCTGACCGCCTTTTGCTCGTAGCGCTTGCCGACGATGTGGCCGCGCGCACGGGCCAGTTCGTCGAGCAAGCCATCGGTCAGCAGCAAGACCAGCTCGACCGGTGATGCACGGGCCGTCTGAGCATCAAGGTTAACCGAGTGGTAGTCGCTGTAAGCGTCGGAATAGGACATCTTTTCCTCTCTTGATTAGGATTTGTCGCCGAACAGTGCGTCGAACATGGATGTGTTGGACGCCATCCGGCTTTGCAGTGTCTGCAACTGTGTAAATTGCATGAGATAGCGCTTGTAGGCGCTGTCGTACTGCTTGTCGAGCTGGTCCTGGCGCTTGGTCAGGCTGGTCTGCAATTTGGTGTTCTGTTCCAGGCGCTGCTTGAGCTGGCCGTCGGTGCTGCTGCTCCATTCCTTCAGGTAGCTGTCGACATTGCCGGCGATGCCGCTGCTGCTGCCGCCGACGCTGCTGCCGATCAGGGTGTCGAGGCCCTTCGGCGATACGCCGAGCTGGCTGGTCAGGCGCGTCGCGTTCAGGGACAGGCTGCCGTCGCGGGCGGCGATGATGCCGTAGGCGGCCAGGCTGTCGGCGCCATTCGCGCCGCGCAGCATGCTTACCATGCGGCCTTGCAGCACGCGCACGCCGCCATCGTTGGCGAACACGCCGCCGGCCTGGCCCTTGGACGGGTCGCCCGGCGCCACCATGGCGTCGATCACGCCCTTGAGCTTGTTGTAATCGTCGACGAATTTCTGCACCTTGGCCACGGTGGCGGCGTTGTCGCTGGCCACCGTCAGCGTCACCGGCGCGTCGCCCGGCGCCTGGGCCTTGGCGAACGTCATGGTCACGCCATCGACGTTGGTGAACACGTTCGAGGCTTGTTCGATCTTGGTGCCGGTGCCCTGGGCGCCGAGCCAGACGATGGCATCCTGGCCGGTCACGATCTGCTTGGCGTTGAGCGGATCGGACAGGGCGGTTTTCAGGCCGGCATTGTTGACCGCGGCGGTGTTGAGCGAAATATTGCCGGCCGCGCCAGTCGTTTTCGAGGTCAGCATCAGCTGGGTGACGCCGTTGACGGTGACGATCGAGGCCGATACGCGCCCGTTGTTGGTCGGCTCGGCATTGATGGCGGCCGCGATTTCGCGCGGGGTCAGGGTGGCGTTGCCGTCGCTGTTGGCGCTGGCCAGGTTGATGGTAAAGCCGGGCGCGCCGCCAAATTCGATGCCCAGGTTGCCGCCGTCGGCCGCGCTGTCGGCCAGGCCGCTGTAGGACACCTGGTTGGCGGTGGCGATGCGTTCGACGAAAAAGCTGTAGCTGCCGGCGGTGGCGTTCACGCCCGCGCTGGCGGTGCCGACCGCGGTGTTGCTGAAGGTCGCGGCCTGGCTCAGCATGGTCTTGCCGGAAGTCAGCGATAGCAGCGAGCTCTGGTAGCCCGAAATGGCCGAGCGCAGCGAGGTCAGCGCGGCCGCGGCGGCGCTGGCCTGCCTGGTCTGGGACGTCAGGATGCTCTGGCGCGCCGAGGTGTAGTTGGTCGCCAGGCCCGTTGCGGTGGTGGCCGGATCGTAGGTGTTGCCAATGGTCGCCATCGTATTCTCCAGAGTGTCTTCAGGGTTTGCTTGCTATTACTTGTGCTATTACTTGCGATTACTTGCGGCCGGCCAGCCACGATTGCGTGGCCAGGTCGTCTTCGCGCTTGCGCTCGACCCGGTTTTGGGCCAGCGCCGCCACGCCTTTTTTCTGTTCCAGC
This sequence comes from Massilia pseudoviolaceinigra, assembly GCF_030846505.1. Classification (NCBI taxonomy): domain Bacteria; kingdom Pseudomonadati; phylum Pseudomonadota; class Betaproteobacteria; order Burkholderiales; family Oxalobacteraceae; genus Massilia; species Massilia pseudoviolaceinigra. Next base: position 19,035 of record NZ_JAVCWL010000054.1, read on the forward strand.
ACCTGACCCAGCAACTCGCGCTCGCTCCAGGCATCGTTCAGGGCGCGCTGCGACACGGCCATGGTCGCCTCGTGCAGGCTCAGGTCGGTGCGGTGATTGTCGGCCAGCGCGATCACGGCCAGCTTGTACTGGCCGCAGTTGAGCGCCAGCGCCAGCGGCAGCGCGCCGCTGGCGCCGCTGCCGCTGGCCAGGCTGTCCAGGTGGGCCAGGTTGGCCTGGTAGCGCGCCTTGGTGGCGTGCTGGGCGGCCATGTCGGCCTGCAGCTTTTCCACCTTGGTGCTGCGCAGGCGGACCAGGGTGTCGAGGCTGTCGATCGTGCTCTTGATGGTCATGACATCATCGCTTCCAGTTGGGAAATGCATTCAGGCAAAGGTGCCGCTTCCCGCGTGCCCTGGCACAGGTAAGCGTCGATATGCGGTTCCAGGCGCACCGCGTGGTCGGTCACCGGATCGGCGCCCGGCACGTAGGCGCCCAGGGGAATCAGGTCGCGCACGCGGGCGTGGCGGGCCAGCGCGGCTTTGAGCTTGCGGGCGGCCAGCGCGTGCGGCACCGGGACCACCTGGGCCATGCAGCGGCTGATCGAGGCGGCCACGTCGATGGCCGGGTAATGGCCGCGTTCAGCCAGTTCGCGGGTGAGCACGATGTGGCCGTCGAGAATGGCGCGGGCGGTGTCGACCACCGGATCCTGCTGGTCGTCGCCTTCGGCCAGCACGGTGTAGATGGCGCTCATGCTGCCGTGTTCGTGCTCGCCGTTGCCGGCGCTTTCGACCAGCTGCGGCAGGGCCGAGAACACCGACGGCGGATAGCCCTTGGTGGCCGGCGGCTCGCCCAGCGCCAGCGCCACTTCGCGCAGCGCCATGGCGTAGCGGGTGAGCGAATCGACCAGCAGCAGCACGTTCAAGCCCTGGTCGCGGTAATGGGCGGCGATCGCGTGGCACAGTTCAGTTGCGCGGATGCGCATCAGCGGCGATTCGTCGGCCGGGGCGATCACCAGCACGGCTTTTTTCAAGCCCTCGGGGCCGAGCGACATGTCGACGAATTCGCGCACTTCGCGCGAACGCTCGCCGATCAGGCCGACCACGACCACGTCGGCCACGGTCTGGCGCGTGATCAGGCCCAGCAGCACGGACTTGCCGACGCCGCTGCCGGCCATCAGGCCGACGCGCTGTCCCTTGCCGATGGTCAGCATGGAATTGATGGCGCGCACGCCGACGTCGAGCGGCTCGACCACCGGTTGCTTTTTCAGCGGATTGATTTTTGGCGGCGTCATTTCCAGGCGATGTTCGCCGCCCAGGCGGCCCAGGCCGTCGATCGGCTCGCCCAGGCCATTGACCATGCGTCCCAGCCACGAGGGGCCGATCTGCAGGGTGGCGGCGGTGGGGCTGGGCAGCACGCGCGCGCCCGTGGTCAGGCCGATGGCTTGCTTGAACGGCATCAGGAACGACAGGCGTTCGCGGAAACCCACCACCTGGGCATCGAGCCAGTCACCATTGACCGTTTCAATGCGGCAGCGCTGGCCCGTGTGCAGGCGGCAGCCGGCCGATTCCAGCAGCAAGCCCGAGGCACCGACCAGGCGTCCGGTCGGGATCGCGACCGGGACGTCGTCGAGCTCGACGGTGCGCAGGGAATCGGCCAGGGTGCTCATGCTTCCATCTCATCAAGCACCCGTTCAGGCGCCGGCAGCAACTGGGCGCTGACCTGGGTCATGCAGGCGGCCAGGCGGCCCTGGCAACCGGCGTCGACTTCATTGTCGCCGGCGCGCACGCGGCATTCGCCCGCTTGCAGCGACGGGTCGGGCAGCAGGCTCCACTTGGCGGCGCGCACCGGATCGAGTTCGCTGATGCGCTTGAGTTCTTCCGGATTGAGGCACACTTCGATGCCGTCGCGGGTCGGCGGCATGGCGGCCAGCGCTTCGTCCACCAGGGCCAGCAACTGGACCGGCTGGAGCGCCAGTTCGGCGCGGATCACCTGGCGCGCCACCTTGCCGACCAGGTCGACGACTTCCTTGCGCTGGGCGGAACGGAATTCCTCGACCATCTGGTTCAGTTGCGTGAACATGCCGTCGAGCGGACCGGCCAGCTGCTCGAAGCGGTCCTGCACCTGCTGCATGGCTTGCTGGCGGCCGGCGGCCTGGCCCTCGGCCAGTCCGGCTGCGTAGCCTTCGGCGCTGCCGCGCGACTGGCCGCTCTCGTAGCCGTCGCGCTGCCCCTGCTGGTAGCCGTCTTCGACCGCGTTCTGCCACTGGCCCGCGGCCTCGGCGGAATGAGCGGCACCGAGCGCGTCGAGTTGCGACAGCGGTGGGAAATGGTAGGGGCGAAATTGTTTCATTCTATGACGGCCTCGGCAAACAGTTGGACTTCGATCTCGCCGTTGTCGGCCAGTTGTTTCACGGTTGCCATGATGTCCTTGCGCGTCTGTTCGATGCGCGAGAGCGGTACCGGACCGGCGCGGCGCAGCAGGTCGTCGAAGTTCTGGGCCTGGCGGCGCGGCATGGTGGTGAGGATCGCGTCGCGGATCGCCGGTTCGGCGCCCTTGAGGGCGATGGCCCACTGTTCCAGCGGCACGTCGTCGAGGATGCGGGTGATCGTGGCCTCGGTCTGGCGCGACAGGATGAAAAAGTCGTACATGCTCATTTCGATCTCGGACACCACGTCCGGATCGTGGGCGCGCAGCAGTTCGACCATGCCGGCGCGGTTGCCCGGCAGGCGGTTGAGGATCTCGGCAACCTGGCGGATGCCTTCCACGCTGGCGCTCTGGGTGTCGAGCGCGCCCAGGCAGCGGGTCACCAGCTCTTCCAGTTCGGTCAAGAGGTCGCGGTCGATTTCATCCAGCCGCGCCAGGTTCAGCAGCACCAGGTCGCGCCCCTCGAGCGGCAGGGCGTCGAGGATCTGGCCGGCCAGGGCCGGCGGCAGGAAGGCCAGGAACACGGCCTGCATCTGCACGTGCTCGTTGGCGACATAGTCGGCCAGCCATTTCGGCGAGGCCCACTGCAGGCGCGCCATCATCGGGCGGATCGCATCGCCGTAGATGTTGTTGAGCACGCTGTTGGCGATGTCGCTGCCGAGCGCCAGGTCGAGCGAGCGCTTCAGGTAGCTGCGCGAGGCGCCATGCACGCCCGACTGCTGGCGGTAATCGTCGAAGAAGGTTTGCATCGCCACGCGCACGGAATCGACCTTGATGCCGCTCATGCGCGACATCACTTGCGTCACTTCCAGCAATTCCTCGCGGTCGAGGCAGCGCAGCACGGCCGCGGCCGGCTCTTCGCCAATGCTCAACAGGACGATGGCGGCCTGTTCGACAGGGGTCAGTCCAGGCGCCTCTTCGGCGTCCACGTTATTGTCCAGTTCGGCCATTTTTCTGCATCCATTGTTTGACGACTTCGGCGACCCGCTCCGGTTCCTTGGCAGCGAGAACTTTCAGGTGATCGACCATCACATCGACTGCCGATCCGGCAGGGGGAAGATCATAATTTTCCAGCAAAGGCACCATCGGCAGCGGTGCGCCGAGGGCCGGGGCGCCGCCCACGACGTCGATGGCACGGGTATCGCCCGCACGCAGCGCCGGACCGGCCACCGCGGTGGCGGCACCGGCCGGGCCGCCGAGCAGCTGGGCGTCGGCGGCGACCGCAGCGGCCGGCGCCAGGCGCACCGTCAACAGGCGCAGCAGCGGACGGATGATCAGCAGGAAGCCGAGCAGGATGCCCACCGCCCACGCCGCCCAGCTGCTCATGTCGACCACGTTGTCGCGTTCCTGCCACCAAGGGGCTGCGGCAGGCTGGACCGGGAAGGTCATGGCCGACACGGTCAGCACATCGCCGCGTTCGGCGTTGATGCCCAGGCCGCTGGTCAGGGTTTTTTCGATATTCGCCAGTTCGGCGGCGGTCCAGCCGGTCTTGGCGGCAGCCACGTTATTGTTCAGCACCACAGCCACGCTGAGCTTCTTCAAACGGCCGCGGCTGCGCTTGATCTGGGTGATGTTGCGGTCGTAGGCGAACTGGCGCGTGCTGGCGTTCTTGCGCGCGCTGCCGTCGTCCAGTTTCGGATCGGGGCTGGCGCCGGCGCCAGCACCTGCGACCTGCGGATCGGGCAGGGCCGGCGGACGGTTCGACAGGGTGCCTGGCACGCCCATGGTCATGCGGTTCTTTTCCTGCTCTTCGCGCACCGCTTCGCTGGTCACTTTCGGGGCACCGTCGTATTTCTCGCTGGTTTCCTCGATCTTGTCGTTGTCGATGTCGGCGGTGACGCTGAGCTTGAAGTTGTTCGCGCCCAGGACCGGACCGAGCAGTTCATTCACGTTGCCGCGCACCTGGTCCTGGTATTTCTTGGCGTTGGCATCCGCGCCCTGGCCGGCGCCGTCGAAGCCGTCGGTCAGGTCGACCCGCGAGGACAGGTAGTTGCCGGCCTGGTCGACCAGGCTGACGCGCTGCGGCGAGAGGCTGGCGACGCTGCCCGAAACCATGTTGATGATCGCGGCGATCTGTTCCGGCGCCAGGGTGCGGCCCGGCTTGACCGCGATGACGACCGAGGCCGACGATTTTTCACCGTCGCTGGCCACGAACGAGGTCGAACGGGCGATCGACAGGTGCACGCGGGCCGAGGCGATGGCGTCGAGCGCCAGGATGCTTTGCGACAGTTCGCCTTCGAGGCCGCGGCGGAAGCGCACGTCCTGCACGAACTGGGACACGCCCAGCGGATCGTTCTTGTCCATCAGTTCCAGGCCGGCCGGCAGCTGGGCGGAGAGGCCCTTGGCGGCGAGCAGCATGCGCACCTTGCCCAGCGACGAAGACGGCACCAGCAGCTGGCCGGTTTCCGGGTGCAGGCGATAAGGAATCTTGTCGGCATCGAGCACGGCCATCATGTCGCCCGAGGCAACCCGCTCGCTGGCGCCGAAGACCGGCTTGTAACCAGCCTGGTCGTTCCACAGGTACATCATGACCGCGGCCGTGATGGCGATCGCCAGCACCAGGATCGGGGTCAGGTTGTTGCGCAACGCCGGAGGCAGCGAAGGCAAGGCGCCCATGCGCCCGGCGAAGTTGGATTTGAGAGAGGCAATCACGCTGGTTTTTTCCCGCGGTTAAGGTAACGTTGCAAACAGGGGCTCAGACCGGGAGCTTGATCAGCTCGTCCACGGCACCCATGACCTTATTACGCACTTGCATGAGCATCGAGAAGGACAGGCTGGCTTCCTGGCTGGCCAGCATGGCGCCCACCAGATCGTCGCTCTTGCCGCTGTCGACGTCGTTCATTTTCTGGCCGGCCTGGGCATCCTGGCGGTTCACACTGTCGAGCGCATCTTTCATGCTCTGGGTGAACGAAAACCCGGCCGGGAGTGCTTCGCCGGCGGTCGGTCCGATGTTGGCGTGCGCGGCCATTTGGCCCGCATCGTTGGCCAGGATTTTCATTTCCGACTGGAGCTGGCTGGCGAGCGAATTCGATGTTGTATTTCCGACTTCCATGTTGTCATCCCTGCATAATTTTTTGTTCATAATCAAACAGTTACGACTAATTCTTTGTCGTAGCCGGCCTGAACGGTGAAGCGCCAAGTGTGCGCGTTCCGTGCCGCGATTCCAAACGAAAACATGCTCGACGGCAAAAAGATTTATTGCTGAGTCGGGTAAAACCAACAAATTTCGCTAAACCTCTTGGAGCAGAAGCAAAGGTGTCGAAATGCCTAACGATATCGCTTACTGTTGGTAACGGGCGGGAGTGTCGGAACTTGAGCCGATTTCCCGATTTAGTTGCCGTAACGCATCAAATATCTACTTACCGTACGGCAATTATAATGCCACATGGAAATTAAATCCACCAAATAAACATGCTCTGATATACTGTTTTCCTCAAACAAAACAAAGAGTTGCCCTCCTTGCCACGCACTTGCCGAGTTACTTATGACCATGATAAATAAGACAAACTTGCCGGCATCACCGCAGGTGCTCGACCCCCGGCTGCTGGGCCGGCCAGTCCATTTGCTGCCCCATTTCGCGGCCCAGTTTGCCGAGGACCTGGCCGCCGCCTTGCGTCAGCCAGCCCTGCGCCGCTACTGGGATGGCTTTCAGCTTGAAGCGAGCGGTTTCGTGGGCCCGCCCGACAGCAGCCAGAGCGGGCGCTGGCTCGGCTTTACCAGTGGCGCCGGCGACGCCGGCGGCATCGCCTTCGCGCTCGAACGCTCCCTGCTGCTTAGCGTGCTCAACCAGCGTTATGGGCGCCGTGGCGCGGCCCCCGCGCCGTCCGTCGATCCCTCCACGGTACGCGTGACGGCCACGGAAGAACGCCTCGCAGTTGTGTTAGGTCAACAGCTAGCGTCGGTCCTATCCAAGCGGGTGGATGCAAACCTTGCGCGAGCGCATAATGAACCCGGCGCAGCTTCTACCGAGCTGGTGCCGGGCAGCGTGCCACCGGCGCCGCCCAGTGCCGATGGCTGGACGCTCGGCATTACCCTGCGCCAGGCCCAGAGCGGCGAATGCGGCCAGCTGTGGCTGGCGCTGGACCAGGACATGGTGGCGCGCGTGCTGCTTGGGCTGTTGCCGGAGCGTGCGCGCGAACGGGCGCCGGCGCGGCCCAGCGTGGCGCTCGGCACGGCATTGCAAGTGACCTTGGAAGGGCGTTTGGTGAGCAAGGAAATCACGCTCGAAGCGCTGTTTGCGCTCAAGCTGGGCGACATCATTCCCGTGACGGTGGGCCGGGCCGAAGTCTTGCTGGCCGAGTCGCGCTTGTTTACGGCGGCGGTCACCGAGCACAACGGCTCGCTCTGCTTAACCTCTTTTGAAGATAGCGACTAATGAAAATCAACGAGAACGAACTTCAGGCGCCGGACCAGGATGCCGGGATCGACGAAGAATTGATCATCGATGAACCTCAAATGGGCGTGCCATCGGGCATGGACGCCCCGCGCGCGGCCGATAAACGGCCGCAGCGCGACTTGCCGCAGATGATGCGCAAGATTCCCGTGACCCTGACCCTGGAAGTGGGCTCGGCCCGCATCTCGCTGCAGGAATTGATGTCGATCGGGCCGGCCAGCGTGATTGCGCTCGACGTGCTGGCGGGCGAGCCGCTCGTCATCAAGGTCAACGGCACCCCGATCGGGCGCGCCGAAGTGGTGGTGGCCGGCGAACAGTACGGGCTCAAGGTCATCGACCTCGACGGCCTGGACCTGGACCTGATCACCGCATGAGAAAGGGCGCACGGGGACGCGGAGCCGCGCTGGCCTTGCTGGCCGCCGGCCTGCTGCTGTGCGCGCCTGCCTCGGCCCAGGACTTGCTGGCCGGGGTGATCCCGGGCGCCAAGACCGACCTGACGGTCAAATCGCAGGTGCTGGTCCTGATGACCCTGCTTGGGCTATTGCCCATCATGATCATGATGATGACCTGTTTCACCCGCTTCGTGATCGTGCTCTCGCTGCTGCGCCAGGCGCTCGGCCTGCAGCAGGGTTTGCCGAACCGCATCATCACCGGCGTGGCCCTGATTCTCACCCTGCTGGTGATGCGCCCCATCGGCGACCAGATCTGGCGCGACGCCTTCGTCCCCTACGACCAGGACAAGATCGGCATGCAGGACGCCCTGAAGGTGGCCGAAGTGCCACTCTCGCGCTTCATGCTGGCCCAGACCAGCAAGGCCGCGCTGGCCCAGGTGGCGCACCTGGCGGGCGAACCGGCCGACCTGGCGCCCCAGAAGCGCGCGTTTACGGTCAAGCTGGCGGCATTCGTCTTGAGCGAACTGAAGACCGCGTTCCAGATCGGCGCCATGCTGTTCATTCCGTTTTTGATCATCGACCTGGTGGTGTCCTCGGTGCTGATGGCGATGGGCATGATGATGCTCTCGCCGCTGGTCATTTCCCTGCCGTTCAAGCTGCTGCTGTTCGTGCTGGTCGATGGCTGGACCCTGACCGTGAACACGCTGGTCGGCAGCATACGGCCGTTCTGAGGGCCGCACCTTGATGGGAGAAAGCCGATGACCCCCGACGTGGCCGTGGACCTGATGGTCGGAGCGCTGCAGATCGTCATGCTGATGGTGCTGGTGCTGGTGGTGCCGGGCCTGATCACCGGTTTGCTGGTGGCGCTGGTGCAGGCCGCCACCCAGATCAACGAGCAGACCCTGAGCTTTTTGCCGCGCCTCCTGGTGACCCTGCTGGCGGTGATCGTGGCCGGGCACTGGATGACGGCCTACCTGATGGATTACTGCGTCTCCGTCTTCCAGCGCGCCGCCGCCCTGGTCGGCTAGGCGCATGGAGCTGGCCGGCTACCTGCTGCCGCTGCTGAACGCCCTGTGGTGGCCGTTCATCCGCAACCTGGCGCTGCTGTCGTCGGCGCCGGTGGTGGGCGACATCCTGGTGCCGCTGCCGGTACGCGTGCTGCTGTCGCTGGTGCTGTCGTTCATGATGCTGCCGTTTTCCCCGGGCAATGCGGTGGTCGACCCGTTTTCCGTGCTCGGCATCGCCACCACCCTGGAGCAGGCCGTGATCGGCGGCGTGCTGGGGCTGGCCATGCACTTTTCCATGTCGGTGATCAATGTGCTCGGCTACCTGGTATCGAGCCAGATCGGCTTTTCGATGGCGCAGATGAACGATCCGGTCAACGGCACCGCCTCGGATGTGGTGTCGGGCATGCTGTCGCTGCTGGCCATCATCGTGTTTTTCGCCATCGATGGCCACCTGGTGCTGACCGGGGTGCTGGCGGCCAGCTTCAAGGCCTGGCCGGTGGGCGGCGGCTACGGCCCGGTGCTGCTGCATACCGTGGCGCTCAAGGCGGCCTGGATTTTCGCCGCCGCCATGCTGCTGGCGCTGCCGATCGTGTTTTCGACCCTGGTGGTGCAGCTCGGCTTCGGCCTGCTCAACCGGGTGGCGCCGTCGTTGAATCTGTTTTCGCTGGGCTTTTCGCTGACCACCCTGTTCGGCCTGATGATGCTGGTCCAGATCGTGCGTTTCATTCCCGAACACTACATTGCGATGAGCAACCAGGTGCTCGAACTGATTCAACAACAGATGAAGGCGGCCCATGGCTGACGACGCGAGCGGTGGCGACAAGACCGAAAAGGCGTCGCAGCAAAAGCTGCGCAAGGCCCGCGATGAAGGCCAGGTGGTGCGTTCGCGCGACCTGGGCACCGCCATCGGCATCCTGATCAGCCTGAAGCTGTTCGCCATGCTGCTGCCGACCTACCTGATCTCGTTTCGCAAGCTGTTCGACCTGGTCTTCATTCCGCTGGGCCCGGACGGGGCCATGGAAAACGCCATGTCGACCATCTTCAGCAGCGCCATGTGGCTGTTGATCAGCATGGTGCTGCCGCTGCTGGGCGTGCCGTTCGCGGTGGTGCTCTCGTCCCTCATTCCCGGCGGCTGGGTGATCAGCACCAAGCACTGGGAACCGAAAATGAACCGCCTCTCGCCGATGAAGAACCTCGGCAACCTGTTCACGGCCAAGCACGGCATCGGCGTGGCCACCTCGGTGGCCAAGGCGGTGGTGCTGGGCTGGGTGCTGGTGCACGTGAGCCGCTCGGGCATGAATGCCTTTGTCGAGCTGCAAAAAATGCCGCTCAGCGTGGCCCTGTCGACCGGCGCCGGCCTGATGCTCGACGCCCTGATGGCCATGTGCATGGTGTTCATCATGTTCGCCGTGCTCGACGTGCCGATGCAGGCGTTTTTGTTTGCGCGCAACCAGCGCATGAGCAAGCACGACCAGAAGGAAGAGCACAAGAGCAGCGAAGGCAAGCCCGAGGTGCGCCAGCGCATCCGCCAGCTGCAGCAACAGATGGCGCGCCGCAGCGTCAACAAGACCGTGCCCACCGCCGACGTAGTGATCGTCAACCCGGAACACTACGCGGTGGCGCTCAAGTATGAGTCCAGCCGCGCCGAAGCGCCCTTCGTGGTGGCCAAGGGGGTCGATGAAATGGCCCTGTACATCCGCCAGATTGCACGCCAGCACAATATAGAGACACTCGAACTGCCGCCCCTGGCGCGCGCGATCTACAATACCAGCCAGGTCCAGCAGCAAATTCCGGCCCAGCTGTACCAGGCCGTCTCGCAGGTGCTCAATTATGTGCTGCAACTGAACGCTTTCCGCGCCGGCCGGCGCAGCGCGCCGCCACGTTTTCCCAACGAGGTGGTCGTGCCATCTCATCTGAGTGAGGTTCCCGCCACATGAGTTTCCTGAACAGCCTGCTGGTCGAGTTGAAACGGCATAAATTTGCCACGCCGGTGTTCCTGCTGGTGATCCTGTCGATGATCATCCTGCCGCTGCCGCCGGTACTGCTCGACGTGCTGTTTACCTTCAACATCGTGCTGGCCCTGATCGTCATCCTGGTGTCGGTCTCGGCCAAGCGGCCGCTCGACTTCTCGGTGTTCCCGAGCGTCATTCTCGGCACCACCATGCTGCGCCTGACCCTGAACGTGGCCTCGACCCGGGTGGTGCTGCTGCACGGCCACGAGGGCAGCGACGCGGCCGGTAAAGTGATCGAAGCCTTCGCCAATGTGGTTATCGGCGGCAATTTCGTGGTCGGTTTCGTGGTGTTCGTGATTTTGATGATCATTAACTTCGCGGTGGTGACCAAGGGCGCCGAACGGATTTCCGAAGTGTCGGCGCGTTTCACCCTGGACGCGCTGCCGGGCAAGCAGATGGCCATCGACGCCGACCTCAACGCCGGCCTGATCAACCAGGAAAAAGCCCAGGTGCGGCGGCGCGACGTGGCCGCCGAAGCCGACTTCTATGGCGCCATGGACGGGGCGTCGAAGTTCGTGCGCGGCGACGCGGTCGCCAGTATCCTGATTTTGATCATCAACATGGTGGGCGGCGTGGCGATCGGCGCGCTGATGCACAACCTGTCGTTCGGCGACGCCTTCCGCATGTATGCGCTGCTGACCATCGGCGACGGCCTGGTGGCGCAGATTCCGGCGCTGCTGCTGTCGGCCGCGGCGGCGATCCTGGTGACCCGGATCAGCGATTCGGGCGATTTTGAACAGCAGGTCGGCGGGCAGTTGCTGGCCTCGCCGGCGGTGCTGTACAGCGCCTCGGGCATGATGCTGGCGCTGGCCATGGTGCCGGGCATGCCGTGGATGATGTTCGGCATTTTCGCCATCGTGCTCGGCTATGTGGGCTGGCGTCTGGGGCGCATGGTCAAGGCCCCCGACCAGGCCGGGGTGGCGGCCATCGAAGCGGCCCTGCGCGACGAGCGCGCGCCCGAGCTCGAATGGCAGCAATTACCCGCGGTGCAGCCCCTGACGGTGGCGGTGGGCTACAAGCTGGTCGGGCTGGTCGACGCCGCCCAGGGCGAGCCGCTGACCAAGCGCATCAAGGGCGTGCGCCAGAGCCTGTCGGAAGCGATGGGTCTGCTGCTGCCGCCGATCAATGTGCGCGACGACCTGTCGCTGCGTCCGACCCAGTATTCGATCATGCTCAGCGGCACCGTGGTGGCGGAAGCCGAAGTGGTGCCGGAATGCCTGATGGCGATTCCCTCGCCCTCGGTATACGGCCAGCTCGACGGCATTCCCGGAATCGAACCGGCCTACGGCATGGCCATCACCTGGATTGCGCCGGCCGAGAAGGCGCATGCGCTGGGGCTGGGCTACCAGGTGGTCGAGGTACCGAGCGCGATCGCCACGCACTGCTCGAAGGTGGTGCGCGATTACCTGCCGGATTTGTTCCGCCATGAAGACGTGCCGGCGATCCTGGAGCGGCTCACGGCGCTCTCGCCGAAACTGTCGTCGGCGCTGGACAAGGCGCTGACGCACACCCAGCTGCTGCGCGTATTCCGCGTGCTGCTGGCCGAAAATGTGTCGCTCAAGGATATCGTGGTGATCGGCACCACCTTGCTCGACAGCTCGGAAACGACCAAGGACCCGATTTTGCTGGCGGCCGAGGTGCGCTGCGCGCTGCGGCGCCAGATCGTCACGGCGCTGTTCGGCAAGAAGAAGGAAATGCCGGCGTTCAATCTGTCGGCCGAGCTGGAGAATATGCTGCTGGGTTCCCTGAACCAGGCGCGCCAGGGCGGGAAAGTCGCGCTCGACAATTTCCCGATCGATCCGCAGTTGCTCTCGCAGCTGCAGCTGAACATGCCGGTGGCGCGCGAGCAGATGAAGCAGCAGCAGAGTGCGCCGCTGCTGCTGGTACTGCCGCAGATCCGGCCATTGCTGGCGCGCTACGCGCGCCTGTTCGCGCCGGGATTGCATGTGCTTTCTTACAACGAGATCCCCGAAAACCGCGATGTGAGCATTGTCGGAACAGTCGGATAAGTTTCCTTATCGGCGGCCGGCGAACCGGGGCCAGACCTTAATGCCGTTAAGTTAAGCCGTTTTCTGACCACAAACTTCAAAACCGTCTTTCCCGCCTGCGCGGGAAGTCATTTCTGCCAATGGCAGGAATGACGGAGCTGAAGTTAGCGGCATTAGGGTCACGGCATTAGGGTCACGGCATTAGGGTCAGACCTCCGAATCGAAATGTTTTTATTTCTAATCGGAGGGCTGATCCCGGTTAGGAAATAATCGGAGGAGTGGCCCCGGTTCGCCAGCCACCGGTCAGGAAACACTGACCGGGAGGACGGCTCATGGTTCACCGTAAGCCATGTCGCCCGGCAGCGGCCCCTCGGTAAACCGCACCGTTGTCGCCGCCTCCGGCCTGGAGGTCCCTGCCAGCAGCAGCGCCACTTCCGCCATGGCCCGGAACAGCGGCGGGGGCAGGGCGGCGCTGATCTGGGACGAATACTGCTGCAGCGGCTTGCCCGGCCATATTCCCTGCCTGACGCTGGCACGCGCCAGGCGCAAACCGGCCAGTTCGATCGCCTGCTTGAGCGCCGGCAGCGCCTGGCGCAATAGCGCCACCGCGCGCGGATGCTCGGCCGCCAGTTCCATCAAGACGCCATCGACCAGTTCCAGCTGCACCGTGGCATGGCTGCCGTCGGCCAGCACGACATCGAGCCGTAACGCGGCCTTGGCGCGCTGGCGCCGGCTGGGCGGCGGATCGGGCATGCCGGTCAGCAGGCGCAGCGCCAGTTGCTGGCCGCCTGCGCCCGGCAGCACGAAACGCCACGCTTCCGGGTGCCACAACAAGGTTGCCTGATGCGGCACGGCGCTCGCCTGCATGGCTTGCTGAGGGCCCGACATCAACAGATTGCCCGACATGAACTGGGCCCGTCCCTGATGCTGCAAGGTGGCCAGCTGGGCCGCGTAGGCACGCACCATGGTGCGCCAGGCGTTGGCCAGGCTGGCGCCGTCGAGCACCGGCCAGGCCAGCTGGCGCGCCATGAAGACCTGGTCGGTGCGCATCGAGGCGCTTTCGTTCAGGTTGGCCGGCAGGCCGGCGCCCGACCCGGCCGTGGCCACCGGTTCGGAGACCGGCAGCGGCAAGCCCATGCCCGCGGCGCCCGCCTTGGCCGGCGCCGGCAGCAGCGACAGCGGCGCCAGCGGTGCAATCAGCGGCGCGCCCAGCGGTTGCGAATGAATGGTAGACATGGCGTTCACGCATGGTCAGGATAAAAAAAGAGCCAGCCGGGTGGCCGGCTGGCTCGGTCGTTGCCCGGCTGACTACGCCGGCGGCCGTGCC
>NZ_JAVCWL010000055.1:0-32127 GCF_030846505.1 Massilia pseudoviolaceinigra
CCCTGAATTAAGTTTCAACGGCGCTCCCCCATTCCGGGAAACGCCGTCAAAGTGAGTTCAGGCGTTTTTTCATGAAGACGCTTAACGGATCGTCACGATAATCCCCGTAGCGCTCGCACCGTTCATATCCGGCGCTCCCATAAAACCCCAGCGCGTCCGGCTGCGAGGGGCCCGTCTCCAGCATCAGCATACGCAAGCCGGCTTCCCGCGTGGACGCTTCCAGCAGCGCCAGCACCTTTCCCGCTACTCCCATGCCGCGCTGGGCTGGCGCCACGTACATCCGTTTCACCTCCGCATACGCGTCGTACAGCACAACCGCGCCGCACCCGATTGCCGTCCCGTCACCATCGCGCGCCACGACAAACCGTACGTTCGGCTGCTTGAGCGACGTCAGATCCAGCGCATAGCGGCTCTCGGCGGGATAAAGCGAGTCCTGATAAGCATCCAGGTCCGCGATCAGCTGAATCACTTCCGGCTGATCGGGCGTTTCAATGGCGATATGCATAGGCTGTCCTCAGGCTCATAATGGGAATTCAATTGTGCACTAGAATATCCGCATGCGTATCCTCATCATCGAAGACAACCCCGACATCGTCGCCAACCTCTACGGTTTTCTTGAACCCAAGGGCTACATCCTCGACTCGGCAGCCAACGGCTACGCCGGCCTGGCCCTGGCGGCCCAGAATACCTACGATGTCGTGGTGCTCGACGTCATGCTGCCCGGACTGACGGGCCTGGATATCTGCCAGAAACTCCGCGGCGAACTCAACAGCACCATTCCCGTGCTGATGCTCACCGCGCGCGACACGCTGCAGGACAAGGTCGCCGGCTTCCACAGCGGTGCCGACGATTACCTGGTCAAGCCATTTTCCCTGGTCGAACTCGACATCCGCCTCAAGGCCCTGCTGCGCCGTGCCAACGGCGCCGTCAGCGGCGCCACCATCCTGCGCGTCGGCGAGCTGTCCTTCAACACCGGCACCTACGAAGCTGCGCGCGCCGGCGTACCGCTGGCCCTGACCAAAACCGGCTACACCATCCTCAAATGCCTGATGCGCGATTCGCCCAAGGTCGTGCCGCGCCACGTCATCGAGCAAGCCATATGGGGCGACGACCGGCCCGATAGCGATGCCTTGCGCACCCACATCCACGCGCTGCGGCAGGCCCTCGACAAACCCTTTCCCGCCGCTATGCTGCGCACCGTACCCGGCCTCGGCTTCAAACTGGTGAACCCCGATGACACCGCGTGACTCCCTGCGCCACCGCATCGCGGTTGCCTACCTGCTGTTCGCGCTTGGGTCCTCGCTCTTCCTCGCGGTAATCGCCATCGTGGCTGTCGAAGGAATCGAGGTCCACTTGGTCGACAACCGCCTGACGGAGGCCGCTGCCTGGGCGGCGCCACGCCATGCCGGCGGCTTGCCGGTCGCCATGCCCGCCGGCCTGAGCTTCTATCACGGCGCATCGATTCCTTTGCCACTGCGCAATCTCGCCGAAGGTGTCGGCGAAGTACACGTTGACGGTATCGGCCTGCATGTGCTTGCTGGAAAAGATGCGACCGGCAACTACGTCGTGGTCGATCACGAAAGCGACTACGAAAAGGTCGAACTGGTCGTCTATTCGATGTTCGGCGTCGGTTTCATCGGCATTATGCTGTTCTCGCTGTTTCTGGGCGGCTTCATCGGACGCCGCTTCGTCACCCCGATCACGACCCTGGCCAATGCCGTACTCGAAAATTCCTCCGAATTGCCCCTGCTCGAACGCAGCGACGAACTCGGCATCCTGGCGCGTGCTTTTGCCGCCCACACCAGCGAGCTGCGCATTTACCTTGAGCGCGAGCGCCTGTTCACCGGCGACGTCAGCCACGAACTGCGCACCCCGCTGACGGTGATCACCGGCGCCGCTGAAATCATCATGGCCCAGGCTGACGCCAACCCCGCCACCGCCGCCGCGGCCGAGCGCATCCTGCGCGCCGCCAATGAAGCGTCCGCCTGCGTCAATGTCCTGCTGACCCTGGCGCGCTCGCGCGACCGCATCGCCCATCCCGTCACCAGCCTGGAGCAGATCGCCCGCGCCGAAACCGGGCGCTCCCAGCCGCTGGTCGCGGGCCGGCCGGTGGCGCTGCGTTTCCTGGGCGGCCCCGCCTTCGCCGTCGCCGCCCCGCCCGAACTGCTCGTGGCCGCCGTCGGTAACCTGATCCGCAACGCCTGCCAGTACACCACGCACGGCGAGGTGTCGGTTCGCCTCGGCGACGGGCTGGTGCGGGTGGAAGACACCGGCCCCGGCTTGCCCCTCGCCGTGCGCGCCACCTTCGACCAGGGGCAGGGCGCCGCGCCCGGCGCGGGATCGGCGGGTGCCGGCCTGGGTTTGGCGCTGGTGCGGCGCATCTGCGAGTATCTCGGCGCCACGCTCGCGTTCAGCGAACGCGAGGGAGGCGGCAGCGTCTTCGAGATCCGCTTCAATATGGCTTTAACGAAATCTTAACGCCCGGTTGACGCGGCCTTGATGTTCTCAACGGTATCTTCGCTAGCGTGTGCCGCCTTGCCAGGCGGCGCCGTTCACCCTGGAGCATCTGTTGAAATTGAACACCGCACCGCGCATTCACGCTTCCCTGCTCATCCTGGGCGCCTCAATCTTCCTGCTCACTGCCTGTAACGGCACCTTCTGGCGTACGTTTTTAAGCGCGACCGGAGGTGTCAGCCTGTCGCACCTGCCGCTGCACCTGGGCAGCTTTCTCTTGCTGGTCCTCTTGTTCAATGCCAGCCTGAACCTCATCAATTTCCGTTTCATCGTCAAACCCGTGCTGGTCGTCCTGTTCATGTCGACCTCGGCCACGTACTACTTCATGAACGAGTACGGCACCGCCATCGATAAATCGATGATCCAGAACCTGCTCGAAACCGATGTCCACGAAGCCCTCGAACTGCTGAACTGGAAACTGCTGCTGACCATCACTGTGCTCGGGATTATCCCGTCGCTGCTGGTGTGCCGCGCCAACATCCGCTTTTGCGCAGGCAAGCGCGGCCTGATGCTGCAGGCCGCCAATATCGGCGGCTCGCTGCTGGTGGCGTCCGTGTTGCTGTTCCTGTTCTTCAAAAGCCTGGCGCCCGCCCTGCGCGAGCACCGCGAACTGCGCTATCTGCTGGCGCCAACCAATTACATCCAGGCGATCAATGGCTACGTCAAGCAGCAGCGCGCCCAGGCGCTGGTGATGGCCCCGCTGGGCATGGACGCGACCAAACGCGTGGTGGGCAGCGGCAACCGCCAGCGCTCGGTAACCCTGATTGTCGTCGGCGAGACCGCGCGCGCCGCCAATTTCTCGCTCAACGGCTACACCCGCGCCACCAATCCGGAACTGTCGGCACAGCCCGACCTGCTCAATTTCACCGATGTGCAATCGTGCGGCACGGCCACGGCGGTCTCGGTGCCCTGCGTCTTTTCGGCCCTGGGACGAAAAAACTATTCCGACGACAAGGCGCACGCCCAGCAGGGCTTGCTCGATGTGCTTTCGCACGCCGGCTTCAGCGTGCTATGGCGCGACAATAATTCCGGCTGCAAGGGCGCTTGCGACCGGGTCGACTACGAAGACCTGTCCAAGCCTGAACCAGGCAACCGCTGGTGCGTCGACGACGAATGCTTCGACGAACGCCTGCTCGACGGCTTGCCCGAGCTGATCCGTAAGGCGCGCCAGGACATGGTCATCGTGCTGCACCAGAAGGGTAGCCACGGCCCGGCCTACTGGAAACGCGCCCCGGCCGCCTTCCAGCGCTTTGGCCCCGTGTGCCAGACCAACCAGCTCGAATCGTGCTCGCGTGAATCGATCGTGGCCGCCTACGATAATTCCATCCTTTACACCGACCACTTCCTCAACCAGGCCATCGAATTGCTCAAGGCCAGCGCCGCAAAGGAACGGATCAACACGGCCATGCTCTATTTTTCCGACCATGGCGAGTCGCTCGGCGAACACAATATGTACCTGCACGGCGCTCCGTATGTGATATCCCCGGCCGAGCAGCGCGCGGTGCCGTTCATGCTGTGGCTGTCGGATGGTTTCCGCTCGCGCTTTCACATCGACCAGCGCTGCCTGGCGGCGCGCACCGGCCAAGCGTTCTCGCACGACAACGTGTTCCACTCGGTACTGGGCATGCACAGCATCGGCACCGCCGTCTACAATCCCGGCCTCGATATCTTCGGACCGTGCACGCATGAGGCATAAGCGGCTGGGCTTGGCGTTTGCCCTGGCCGGGCGCCGCCATGCTCGGCCCTGGGCTTTGTCCTCGGCTGGGTGCAGCAATTGCGCGGCGCCCATTTGCTCACCCACACCCTGTGGTCGATGTGGTGGACTTGCCTGATCGTCAGCATCTTGTATGTGCTGCTGATCGACCGCCGGGCTGCCGGGTGCCGGAATGCGAATATTCAACTTTCTTGAATCCACCGGGCGCCATTCTCCGTATAAGGCTGTGTGCCGCGCATGTTGCGCGTCCGTACCTACTGGGAGAGCCCGATGAAACGCATTTCCGTTGGCATGATTGCCGTCCTGTTGTCGACCAGTTCCTTCGCCGCCGATCCGGCACCGATCGCCGTCCCGGCTGGCAACACGCTCGCCCTGACCGTGCTCGGCGCGGGCGACCTGGCCTATGAGTGCAAGGCCA
The DNA here is from genome assembly GCF_030846505.1 of Massilia pseudoviolaceinigra. Lineage (NCBI taxonomy): Bacteria > Pseudomonadati > Pseudomonadota > Betaproteobacteria > Burkholderiales > Oxalobacteraceae > Massilia > Massilia pseudoviolaceinigra. Next base: position 4,647 of record NZ_JAVCWL010000055.1, read on the forward strand.
AGGCCGGCACCCCCGGCGCCCATGAGTGGGTCTTCGCCGGCCCCACCGCGGTCCTGTACGACAAGACCGGCAAGGCCGCGATCGGCAAATACTACGCAGGCCCGACCTGGGAAGCGAACGATGGCAGCAAGGTCGGCGGCAAGCAGCTCGGCGTGAGCCCATCGGGCAATGCCGCGTCGATTCCGCTGCAACTGGTGCAAGCCGCGCCAGCCACCGGCAGCGGCGCCATGACGGGCGTCACCTACATCCAGCGCATGAATACCAAGGGCGGCATTGCGCCGGCCGATGCTTGCGGCGCCGACAATCTGGGTGCGAAGAAGATGGTCAAGTACGAAGCGGACTACCTGTTCTACAAGGCGTCCTGAGCGGCCAGCCACGCACGCAGGTCCGCCAGCGGGCGGGCCGCATCAAGCTCGTTGAAAATTTCGTGATACAGCGCGTCGTAGACATGCAGCTGCGCCATGCCGGGCGGCACGTGCGCGGCAAACCGGCGCACCCCGTCCGGGTCGACCAGATGGTCGTCGCCGGCGGCCAGCAGCAGTGCCGGCACGGCCAGCTTGCCGGCGTTCGCCTGGCAATATTCGATTGAGCGCAGCATCGAGCGCATCAGGCGCGCGCTGATTTTTCCGTGCACCAGCGGATCGGCTTCATAAGCGGCCACGATCTTGGGATCGTGCGACAGCCAGCGCGGCGGCAGGCCGTTCGGCACCGCCAGCGACGGCGCGACCGCGTGCAGCACATCGAGCAACAGCATTTGCAGGCGCGACAGGCGCAGCCCCAGCGCAGGCGAGGACAGGATCAGCCCGCGCAGGGGCGACACGCCTGACAAGGCAAAGCGCGCCGCGAACAGTCCGCCCATGCTGTGGCCGAATAAAAAGGGAGGCAGGCGAAAGCGCGCGGCGAAATCGTCGATGACGATCTCGGCATCTTGCAGCAGCGGATCGCCGTTGATGATGTCGCCGCGTTTTCCTTGCGAGCGGCCATGGCCGCGGTGGTCGTAGCAGCGTACCGACAGGCCGCATTCGTTGAAGAAGGCGGCCAGGTGGCGATAGCGTCCGCTATGTTCGCCCAGGCCATGCATGATCACCACGCTGGCGCGCAGCGGCGACGCCGGCAGCAGATAATCGCTCACGAACAGCGTTGTGCCGTCGGCAGCAACGAGCTGGTGGCTGTGCTGCGCCACCAGCGCCGGCATTACACGCCCCAGACGACGTCGTGACCGCCGGCCTTGGCGGCGCGCAGCATTTCCACCAAGGGATAGGCGCGCGTCGAGAAACTGACCGCCTGGATTTGTTCGTGGTCGGTATCGTCGCCATCTTCGTTGTGATGCGCGTGCACATCGCGCTCGACATCTTCCGACACCGAATGCTGGCGGCTCTCTTCGATTTCTTTTTCGAGAACCTGCAAGGCATGCGGCGCTTCCGCTGCCGTGATCACACCCTGGTCGACGTCTTTGTGGAGGAGGTCGAGGATGCGTTTTGCGTGTTCCTTGTACATCAAAACTTCTGATGCTGCTTTGGAGGTAAAGGTAATTAACATAGGAACTTTCTAATTATACGTACGTAGTGAAACGATAACACGAACCGGCGCTGTCGGTCATTCCGCCTCGCCTCGTGTGCGCCATGTCAAACGGGTTTCTTGCGCAAAAAACGCGCCATTGCCGCGAACGCGATCAGCAGCAGCATGTTCAGGGCGGCCCCGACCACGACCGGCGCCTGCCAGCCGGCAACGGTCAGGCCGTACGCCAGGATAAAGCTCAGCGTGGCCCAGCCGGCCCCGGTCAGGATCTCGGCGATGGTGCACACCAGGTTGCCCTTGCTGCGGACCTTGAAGTCGCCGCGCAGCGCCGGCCGGCTGCACCATGCCACCACCATCGCACTGTTGAGCGCGCACAGGGTGCAGGTCAGCAGTATGGTCGCCGCCGCCGCCGGCTGGCGCAAGGCGAGCCAGCACAGCGGCAGCAACGCCACCGCGATCGGCGGGATCACCACCGCGGCCAGCTTGGCGCGCCGGATGGTGCCCTGGCTGCAGGGCGCGCCGCGCAGCATGTCGGGCGCGTCTTCCGCCGAGATCACGATCCAGCTCAGCGAGGCGCTCAGCGCGCCGCACAGAAAGGTCAGCGCCGCCGCCACCGCCGGCAGCGCCGCCGCGCGGCCGAACAGCAGCGGCATGAACAAGGGCAGCAGGTACATCAGCTGCAATCCCACCTGCGCGATCAGCTGCGGGTCGCGCCAGATCAGGCGCCACTCCTTGACGAGGATGGTGCGTGTCAGCCCGCGCCCGAAGCGAAAGCGCAGCCCGCCCGGCGGCGCCTTGGCCGCGCGCGCCGCGCCGGCCGCCTGCTGCACCCCACGCACGAAGAAGCCGTGCGTCAGGCGCGCCGTCAGCCAGAACACGGCGCCGCCCACGCCAATCATCAGCAGCGCCGGCAGCGGCATGCCCAGCGCGGCCTTGGCCGGCAGCCAGAAGATGCTGTCCGCGCCCAGCGCCGCGCCATGGTCGAGCAGCGGCAGCAGGCGCTTGACGAAGCGCTGCAAGGCCGGCCCGAACGCGCTGCTGTTGAACGCCTGCGCCAGCAAGAATATCGCGGCGCCCGACACCGCGCCGAGCAGTTGCGCCGTCACGCGCGTGCGGCGCACGCCGAGCGAGCGCACCAGCGTCAGCGTGAGCAGCATCGATACCGACGACGACACCAGCGCCATGCCCACGATGGCCGGATAGATGCCCAGCCAGCGCAACTGCCCCAGCACCATGCCGGCATGCGCGAACGGCGTGAGGAAAAACAGGTACAGCGCGCAGCTGGTGGCGGTGATTGCCGCAAGGCGCACGGTGAACACGCTGCGCGACGGGATCGGCGACGACAGCAGCAGGTCCAGGTCGCGCCGCTCGAACAGCGCCGTCACGCTGGTGTTCAGGCCCGTCGACATCATCATCGTGAACAACCCGGCCATCGCCGCGCTGACCATCAGCAGCAGCTTGTGGGTCGGCGCGCCGGTGGGCAGTTTTGCTTCCATGAGCACCGTAAAGGCAAAGCCGTGCATCAGCAGCGCGAGAATGAGCCACACCGCGACCGCCTTCTTGTTCACGCCGGTGCGCTGCGTGTCCTTGCGCGCGCCCAGGATGTCGAACATGAACAGGCGCAGCTCGTGCCGCAGCAGCCACTGGGCGCTGCCGGCGCGCGCCATCAGCCTTTCCCCGTCAGGTGCAGGAACACGTCTTCCAGCGTGCCGCCCTGGGCCTGGCCGCGCAGCTGGTCGAGCGTGCCTTCGGCGATCAGGCGCCCGTGCTGGATGATGCCGATGCGCTGCGCCAGCCGCTCCGCCACTTCCAGGATGTGGGTGGTGAGGATCACCGTGCCGCCGCCGTCCACGTGCGCCAGCAGCAGGTCCTTGACCTGGCGCGCGGCGGCCGCATCGAGCCCCGTGAGCGGCTCGTCGAGAATGAGCAGGCGCGGTTCGTGAATCAGCGCTCCGGCCAGTCCCAGCTTTTGCTTCATTCCGCGCGAAAAGCCGTCGGTCAATTCGTGCGCGTGCGGCGTCAGCTCGAGCCAGTCGAGCAGGCGGCGCGCGCGCGGCTCGGCTTCATCGGCTTCGATGCCCCACAGGCCGGCCACGAATTCGAGGTACTCGGTCGGTTTCAGTTTGGCGTACAGCAGCGGGTCGTCCGGCAGGTACGCCATGGCGCGCTTGGCGCCGGCCGGATCGCGCGCCAGGTCGACGCCGAGCACCTCAATGCGGCCGGCGTCGGGCGCCAGCAGCCCGGCCACCATGCGCAAGGTGGTGGTCTTGCCGGCGCCATTCGGCCCGAGCAGGGCATACAGCTCGCCGCGCCGCACCGTCAGGTCCAGATTGTCGACCGCGGGACGGCCGAAATGCTTTACCAGTCCAGTGAGCCGGAGTGCGTCGCCGTTATCGGTGTTCATGTGCTTGGGGTCCCGGGTTGTGCGCGGTTGAAGAGGAAGAAGACCAGCGCGCCGGCCTGCAGCAGCACCGCGACGGCGAGCGTGGCGCGGAACGCATCGGCGGCGAGCGCGCCGTGCGCCTTGAACAGGTCGACCGCCACCCCGAAGCCCCACTGGGTGGCAAAGGCGCCGATGAACAGCTGCAGGTTGTAGGCCGAGTTGGCGCGCCCGGCCAGCGCTGCCGGAAAAGCCAGCCCGACGTGCGACTGCACCAGGGTGGTGACCGGCACGCAGGCCGCCAGCAGCAGCCAGAGCAGCCAGGCCGAAGGTGCACTGGTCAACAGCATGGCCGCCTGCGCCAGCACCATGCCGCCGATTCCGATGCCGATGATGCGGTGCGTGTTCCAGCCGCGCGCCACCAGGCGCGGCGCGGCCCAGCCGAGCGCCAGGTAGGACAGCAGCAGGACCAGATTAAACGCAAACAGGATCTGACCGGTCTGCTGCGCGCTCTTGCCCAGCACCGTCATCATCCACGGTCCGGCCCACAGGGTTTGCAGGGCGAAGAAAATGCCGTGATTGAGCAGGCCCGGTACGCCCATGCGCCAGAAATAGGCGCTGCCGAAAATGCGCCGGTAGCCGCCGTCGGGCGCCGCGTCGCCTGTGGCGGTGCCGCCCTTGGCCGCGCCGTCGTCGAACTGGCGCTCGACCTCGCGCAGCAGTAAAAAGATCGCGCCGGAGGCGGCCAGCAGCAACGCCGCGACCACCCAGAAAATGCCGCGCCAGCCCAGCGCCGGCAGCGCCAGGGTCACCGGTACGGTGGCCGTGAGCGCGCCCGAGGTGCCGGCCACCAGCATCCAGCTGGCCAATTGGCTCTGGCGTTCGAGCGGGAACCACTGGCGGTACGCCTTGAAGGCGGCCATCAGGCAGGCCGACACGCCGATGCCGATCAGGGCGCGCCCGATCCACAGGCCGGCCAGCGAACTGCTCGACGCAAACACGGCAGCGCCCAGGGCGGCGCACAGCAGCAGGCTGGCCTCGGTGCGGCGCGCGCCGTATTTGTCGAGCCACACGCCGAGCGGCAGCTGCATGGCCCCGAAACTGACGAAGTAGGCCGACGACAGCAGCCCCAGGTCGGCGTTCGACAAGTGCATCTCCGCCACCAGGGCCGGCGCGATGACGGCGTTGACCGCCCGCAGCGCGTACGACAGCAGGTAGCCGAAGGCAAAGCACAGGAACACGCGCGCCGCGCGCGCTCCGCTCAGGGGGGCTGTCACGCGCTTACTGCAGCTTGAACGACGACATGAACATATCGACCTGTTCCTGCGAAATGTCCTTTTCCTTGCCCATCACGATGACCTGGTAAAAGCGCTTCTCGCGCGCTTCGAAATGGCCCACCAGGCGCATCGGCACGCCTTTCTGCACGCCGCTGGCGTCGATATCGATGGCGCTGCTGCGCGCCGTGGCGCTGCCGGCGGCGGCCGAGGACTTGCCGCCTTTTTCGCTCTTGATGGTGGCGCCGATATTGCGCACCAGCGCCGTCTTCATGGCCGCTACCGCCGCCTCGGCCTTGTCGGCGTCGGGCGCCACGCCGCTGCCGACGGCGAACATGGTGCCGTCGACCTGGGCCGCCGTCATGGTCATCTTGACCTTCATGCCATCGAGGTCGACCTCGCGCGCATGGGTGGCCGGTTTGTCGGGGAACATCACGCGGAAGGGCGCGTCCTGGCTGCTGTAATCGCGCCAGTTGTATTGGGGACTGCACGCGGCCAGGGACAGGCTCGCGAGCAGGGAGAGCAGAAGGGGTTTGAGGTGGGAGGTTCGCATGCCTGAATGTTAGCAGGAGTTGACAGGAATGCGGGCCAGCTTCCTCCCTACGGCGCCGGTTTGCTGGTGCGCAGCAGCGCGTACATATTGTCGCTGAATGGCGTGGTGTCGAGCGCGCTCATGCGCACCACGTCCAGGCCGGCGCGCGCGGCGATGGCGCGCAAGGTCTTGGGCGTGAAGTAGTTCACGTGGTCGGGCCAGCGAAAGCCGCTCCAGCGCGGGCCGCGGATCATCCGGTTGTAGCAGGCGAAATTGGGCACCTTGACGATGATGGTGCCGTCCGCCTTGAGGCGCTTGCGGCAGTTTTCCAGCACTTCGAGCGGACTGGCTTCGTGTTCGAGGTAGGAAGCCATGACGATGACGTCGAAATAGTCTTCGTCGAAGCGCAGCACGCCATCCTGGGCCGAGGCGTGCACGCAGCGCCCGCCCAGGGGGCGCAGCTTGTCGTCCGACAGGGTCGACAGCGCGCGCGAAATTTCCACCCCGTGCGGCGCCACGCGGCTGCGCAGGGCGGGCGGCAGGGAAGTCATCAAGGTTTGCAGCAGTTCGCCCCAGCCGCAGCCGACGTCGAGCACATTGATGCGCGCCGAGGGCGAGGCGGCGATCAGCTGGTTCAGGATGCCCAGCACCTTGTTGCGCTTCAGCACCTTGGCGCGGAAGCGCTTGAGCATGGTGCTGAAGGCGTAGCGGATCGGTTCGGCCTGCTTGCGCGCGGCCGATTCCTTGCTGAACGTCACTTCGTAGGCATAGGTTTCGCTCAGCTCTTCGTAGGCGGGTGGATTGGCCAGGAAGATGATGTCGGTTTCAGCGCATTGCTTGAGCACCCAGGGTGCCGGCGCGTAGTTCAGGTCGTGTTCGCGGCCTTGTGTGGCCAGTAAAGGAGAAATGCGCAACGGTGTGGCTTGAACCAAGGTAGGTCCCCCGACAGGGTTTGCTGGCCGCCATCGGATTGCGCGGCGGGTACGTGGACGGCGCGGATGTGGCCGTGCTGCCCGATATGCATACTACCATCACGAAATCTTCCGCGCATGCAATTTTGCAAACAGGTTTTGTACGATGCTTCTCGGCATTACTGGGCGGGTGCGCGATCCGCGATCTCGACGATGAATTGCGGGTCGAAGTGGGCATTTTCGGTACCCCCGGCGCGGTTTTTGTAGCCGCAGGGATTCGACACCACCCGGCACTTGCCCACCATGTAGTCGACCGGGTCGTGCATATGGCCGTGCACCCACAGGTCGGCCTGGCTGACCAGTTCGTCGAGGCGCGATGCGTAGGCGGCCGAGAAACGCGACTGCCGGTCGTGGTCCGACACCGACTGCATCGATGGCGCCATGTGGGTGACGACCACGGTGGAGCCGGCGAACGGCTCGGCCAGCCGGGCGCGCAGCCAAGCGGTCTGGACAGCGTGGAACTGGGCCGTGTCGGCGGCGCGCAGATGGCGGTAGTTTTTCTGGGCCAGGCGGATGCGCTTGTAGTCGTTCATTACCGCTTCGGCTTCGCGCATGGCCGCCTGGCGGTCGTCGTCGCCGAACAGGCGGAAATCGGTCCACAGGGTGGCGCCCAGAAAGCGCACATTGCCGATAATTTTTTCGTCGCACGAGAGGAAGTGCACATTGCCGGCCCCCATGCAGGCTTCGCGCAGTTCGCCTTGCACGCTGTCGAGATTGTGGCCGTAGCCTTCGTGGTTGCCGTGCACGTACAGCACCGGCAAGCCGGCGAAATTGCGCGCGGCCCAGGCTACCGCCTTTGCTCCGGTATCGATATCGCCGGCCAGGATGACGACATCGGGACGGCTCAGCGCCGGGTCGATGCGGGGCGCGTCGTCGCGCCAGAGTTCGTGGTGCAGGTCGGAAAGAATAAGCAGGCGCATGGACGGCGTGATCGGGAGGCGGGATATGCATACTAGCCTATCGGGCGGCCGGCTGAAACCGGGAACAGCCGCGGAGAGCTAAACACCGCTCTTCGAGGTACACAAACCTGCCGCCGCTGGCCCTGATCGGTGCTGACGGCAGGCGCTTATCGATGCGCGCGGGGCTGGCTGAAAACGGGATTGTCGGCGTCCGCGGGGTGGTGCGCGATTGCCCGGAGAACCCCGGGGCGCCGCAAAGGTGGGGCGCCCCAGGTAAACCGGAAACCGCGCCGATAAATACGCCGCGATGCGCCGCATTTTCAGTGGCAAGCGCCGGCGTATTTACTTTTCGTCTAATCCTGGTGAATTAAGAGTTACTTAAAACGGCACTCGATATAAATAGGCTCTGTGCAGCGAATTTAATTGCACAATGAAAAAAGACAGCAACGTCCTGCAAAAATAGCCAAAATGTGGGCTATTTCGGTCTTTTTCTGATCTAAGAGGGTGTTCTCATTGTCGCTTAATCCATGGCGGGTGGAAAATCACACAGGGTTGCGGCATCATTTGTTGTTTTCTAGATATATGTACAACATGAATAATTGACAGGAAAGCGGGCGTGGTGGTTATATATGCAATCGATGATTTGAACACGACAAATCACACGAACGCGTCCGAGAGACGATTGCAAATATAATTAATCCATGGCCGTTTTGCATCACGAGAGCAAAACGCGTTCATATACTTACAAAATGAGGAGCTTTGCAATGATGGTGGAGACAAGATTGTCGCGGTCGATTCGGCTGATGTTTATTGGTGGTATCGCCCTGAGCATGCAGATGGCAAATGCGCAGACCGCAGGCGACAGCATTCAGAAAGTGGAAATTACAGGTTCGAGCATCAAGCGCGCCGAAGCGGAGACCATTTCTGTGGTCCAGACGCTCAGCCGCAAGGACATCGAGCAAACCGGTAAAACGTCGATTGCCGAAGTCGTGCGCAGCATTTCCGCCGACAACAACGGCAGTATCAGCGGTTCCTTCACCAACGGCTTTGCCGGCAGCGCATCGGGCGTGTCCCTGCGCGGCCTGAGCGTAAGCTCGACCCTGGTGCTGATCAACGGCCGCCGCACCGCGCCGTACGGTTTTGGCGATGACGGCCAGCGCAGCTTCGTCGACTTGAATTCGATCCCGCTCGACGCGGTCGATCGCATCGACATCCTGAAAGACGGCGCATCGGCCATTTACGGTTCGGACGCGATCGCCGGCGTGGTCAACGTGATCCTGCGCCAGAACTATGTTGGTAAAACCATTTCCGCCAGCGCCGGCACTTCCGGCGAGCGCGACGGCACCGTGACGAGCATGTCGGGCGCCATCGGCTTCGGCGACCTGGACAAGGATAAATTCAACGTCTTCGCGACCCTCGACGCCAAGCACCAGAAAGAAATCAAGCAGAGCAGCCGCGAAAAATGGCTGGGCCAGGCGGATTCGCGTCCGTGGGGCGGGCGCGACCAGCGCAACGGTCACACCTCCGCGGGCAACGCCGGCGGCAGCAGTTTCCTCGGTACCCTGCGTCCACTGAACGCTGCCGGCGGTCCTGCCGGCGGTGTCAAGAACATGCCAGGCAGCTGCGATCCGATCAACCAGGATCCAACCGGCGGTACCGCGCATGACAACACCGGCGGTGGTTGCCTGTGGGATCCGGTCCAATTCGCGACCATCCAGCCAGAAACCAAGAACCTGAACCTGTTCGTGCGCGGCACGCTGGCGCTGGGTGAAAACACCCGTGCCTACAGCGAAGTGGGCGTATTCAAGTCGGAAGCGATTACCCGCACCTCGCCGTCGGGCCTGACCGGCGCCGGCTTCGACCTGGTCAATGCACGCGTCAACAACACCAGCACCGGTCCGGACCAGCTGGTCATGCCGGCCAACCACCCAGACAACTTCCTCGGCGTTGCTGCACGTCCACGTTGGGTCGATGCATCGCGTCCACGCGCTTCGGACCTGGAATCGACGGTCACCCGCGTGCTCGCCGGCGTCAAGGGTAATATTGCTGACTGGGATTACGACACCGGCGTGCTGTACGCGGAAAGCAAGACCGACAAAACGCAGAATGGCTACTACCGCACCAGCGCGCTGCGCCGGGCGCTCAACAACGGTACCTTCCGCATCGGCAAGGGCGTCATCAACACGCCGGAAGTGCTGGCGCTGGTATCGCCAACCCTGAACAACTCGGGCGTGACGAAAAGCACCTCGTTCGACTTCAAGGCATCGCGCGAGCTGATGGAACTGCCGGGCGGCAAGATGGGTATCGCCGTCGGTGCTGAGTACCGCAAGGAAAAGACCGACAGCCAGTCGACCCCGTACACGGACACCAACGATATCGCTGGCCTCGGCTATTCGGCATCGAAGGGTTCGCGCGACGTGACCGCGCTGTACACCGAGCTGGCCGTGCCGGTCCTGAAATCGGTGGAACTGCAGTTTGCGCTGCGTACCGATGATTACTCCGATTACGGCCGTTCGACGACCCCAAAAGTGGGCTTCAAGTTCACCCCGACCTCGAACTTCGCCCTGCGCGGTACCTATGCGGAAGGCTTCCGTGCGCCTAGCGCCGCCGAAAACGGCGACAGCGCGGTAGCGGCGTTCACCAATATTGCGAACGATCCGATCCGTTGCCCGGTTACCAAGCTGGCCCTGGACTGCTCGACCCAATCGGTGGGCGCCATCACCATCGGCAACAAGAACATCAAGCCGGAAGAGTCGAAGAGCTACAGCCTGGGCATGGTGCTCGAGCCGATCAAGAACGTGAACCTGTCGCTGGATCTGTGGCAGATCGTGCGTACCGGTGAAATCAACGGTTCCGATCCTGGCGCTGTCGTCGACAACCCAGCCGGCTACCCTGATGCGCAAATCGTGCGCGGCGAAGCCACCACCAACTTCCCGAACCTGCCAGGCCAGATCCTGATGGTCAAGGCGCCGTACCTGAACGCCGGTGAAACCAAAACCAGCGGCGTCGACCTCGACCTGCGCGGCCGCATCAACCTCGGTTCGAGCGGCAAGCTCAATTCCGGCATGACGGTCACCTACATGAAAGAGTTCACCCGTACCAATGCCGACGGCACGGTACTGGAGTTCGCTGGCACCCACGGCGACATCAACCTGTCCGGTAACGGCGGCACGCCGAAGACCAAGGTCCGCTTCACCCTGGGTTGGGAAAATGGTCCGTTCCAGCTGACCGGCAACGTCAACTACGTCAGCAGCATCAGCAACACCAACCAGGTTGGCGGCGAATGCCTGGATGTGGATGAAAATGACGTCGCTCTGCTGAACTGCCGCATCGCTTCGTTCACCACCATGGACACCTTCGGCAAATGGCAATTCTCGAAGAACTTCGAGTTGACCGCGTCGATCAGCAACCTGTTCAACAAAAAAGCACCGCTGGACGTGCAGACCTACGGCCGCGTCAACTACAACCCGTCGCTGCATCAGACGGGCGCGGTTGGCCGTTACTTCACGCTGGCAGGACGCTACACGTTCTAATAGTGAGTTAGTCGTACCGCAGCCGGATCGGCTGCCGTCCACTCTTCGGGGTTGGACGGCGCTTGGTCCGGCTGTTTTTTTTCGTCCGCAGGTTCGCGCAGTGCGCGCGGCGATAAGTTGCTCGCTGCACCCGATAAATCGGCTCGCCCAGGCATGACGCAACCGCGAATTGCTACTCAAGGAAGAGGCCGGTCGCACCGAGTGTCAAGGTTCAATTGCGACATCCGCAACGCCTTCGTCCTTCAAGAGTTGCTCAATTTTCCGGACAAATGGATCGGAAGCAGACATCTTGTTTTCCCCCCGGATTTTGTCAATGAGCGTGCGATGACGCTCCAGAATGACGCCCCACTGGCCATAGTTGGGACGACTGGTATCGCCATGGGAATACCCGCCTACCAACATGAGATAAGACAAGCCACCGAACTTGGCTGTATTCGCCCAGCCAAAGTCTTCCATGCAAATGACGCGCGCCTGCACTCCCTTGGCGAGAAGCGCCGCGACAAGCGAGTTGGAAAATTCCTCGCCAAAGCAGCAGGCATTAATGAAGTCGTCTCCAACGACGGACAGGTTGAAGCGATCGGTGTTGCAGGTGACACTGATGGTCATGGGACGTTCCCTTTATTGTTCCGGTATCTTGCACGCGGATCTGGACTGATGGAATGCCGGCACGCTCCGGTCCCGGGATCGGATGGCACGACGGTCCTTTTAATACGCGTCGAACGCCGCCTCAGCTACCTTGCGATCATTGCAGGTGGAACCGCCGATAGTGCGGCCTGCGCGGCATTTTCTGGTTGATGCCAGCCAAAGGCGCGCGATGCCGGATGGGCTGAGCAGCAAGTTAAACATCGTCTCGTTCGCGTGGCCAGCCAGGGCTTACCCGTACGTTACAATCCCTCAAACAAAGTGAGTCGGCAATCATCAGTAATTTCGCGGAGACCTATGAATCAACCGGAAACGGTGGACAGCTTGTCCGCTTGGGCTAATACGGATCCACAAGGCGAATGTATCGATACCCTGCATCCATCCAGCGCGACATTCGTCAATCCGCTTGTCCGGCAGGTTGGCCCAGCCGGCATCATCGAGGCAAATACGGTCTGTGGGACCGGCGAGGCGCTACATGGCGCATGAGCGCATCGCGTTTCCCATGCCGGCCTCGTGCGAGGTCGTGTTCGACGTCTTTCACTACCATCAGTGGCGTGCGCGCTGGGACAGCCTGGTGTCGCACACCGAGGTCGACGGCGGCGCGCCTTGCCCCTATGTCGGCGCGGTCAGCGAGAATGTCGGCGGCGGCCTGCTGCGCGCGCTGTCGATGCGCACCGAGTTCGTCAGTTACCAGCGCCCGCGCCTGGCGGCGGCGCGCATGCTCGGCACGTCATTTCCATTTTCCAAGTGGGCAGCCTCGATGAAACATGAGAGCGCTGCCGGCGGCGGCTCGGTCCTGATCTACACCTACAACATCGAAGCCGGTCCGCGCATGTTGCGCTGGCTGATCGAACCGGTGGTTCACCACGTATTCCGCCGCCAGACAGTCAAGCGCTTCGAGCGCATGCGTGCGTTTCTGGCCACGAACGCCAGCGAGGTGGAAGCGTGGCAGCGCGGCTATCACGGCGCTGGCTCGCCCAGTGCGCAGTAAGGCTTTCGTCCAGAGCACTCGCTCAGGGTTCGCGCAAGCCGCGCCGTAGCTGTATTGCTTGGGAAATGTATTCGGCAAGAAAGCCGACGCTGCTCGCGTTCCGGCTTCGTTGGGAAAAAAAGGGAAAACGGATTAAATAGCACGCTAATTGCGGGCAGTTGCGGCCGGCACCGCATAATGACGGACATGGTCTGAAGTTGATTTTTAGCTTACGATGACGGGCCGACATGATTTTACATTCAGCAATCTTGAAACGGGATCTGTATAGCTACCCTGGACCCGATGTCATTTATATTCGAAACCTTGGGCCGTCGAAGCTCCCCTCACAAACTGAAAATGCATGCATGCGGAGATGGTGCTGTTGCGGCCATCTCTTTGCTTCTACTTATAATCCACATGAAATGAAAAATATGATGTTAAAAAAATCGCTATATCTGTTGACCGCCTTGGCCTGTGCGTCATCGACCGCACTTGCTGCCGTGCCGACCAATAACCAGGAAGAACTGGCTTTGATCGACTTGCAGATGTCTAGCTTCGAACGGTCGCCGCCGGCGCATCCACGCTTCGTGCGCGGCGCCCAGGGAGAAAGTATTGTCGCTGCGGCCAGGGGAGGGCGCGATCCCGCCGTCAAGGTGATCGCCGACCGTATTGCACGCTGGCCCACATCACGTATTTCGACGGACGGCGTGACGGCGCTTAAGTCGGATATGACGATGGCCCTGTGGAATCACGAGAAAGACAAGATGAGCCTGCATTTCGAGGCGATCGCTGAAGCAGCGTTTCTGTTTTACCTTGATCCAAACAAAGCAGCGCTTTTAACGGATTTGCGCAGCCGGATTCAGCTTTTTGGGCCGGCGATTGTCGCCCGTGGATGTAGTGATGACATTTACTTTAGCCGTGAATACATGCGCCAGTTTGCGCTAGCCTACGATTTTGCAGGCCAGAACCTTGAACCCGGTGACGTGGTCATCATTAAAAACGTGATGAAGGCATGTGCGGCGAAATTACCCGGGTTGCTCACGACGCTGCAGACCTACCCGGATTACGCACTGGGTTTTAATGCGCTGGGGAAAATGGCGGCCGCGCTTCTGCTGGTGCGGGGCGACGCTGCCTTTGTCGATCTGTCCGCCGAAGACCATCGCAGGGCATTGAAAGCGTATATTAACCGCTTGCCGAGCTGGGGTGGGACAGATTACCTGTCCGATGGCGGCTATTCGAACGGTTCCTCCTACTTCCTGTACGATACCAGCGAGTCCGTCGCCGTTTGGGATACGTTCGCGCGCGTGCTGGATTATCCGATCTACGAAAAGCCTTACGTCAAAAATCTGCCGAACTTTCTGCTATATAACGTTCCGCCTAATTCGCCAGCGGGCGTTTTCGGCGACGGGGCTGAAGTGGACCGTCGTGTCGATGGCGAGACGCTGTATCTTACCTATCCGATCATGACACGCTACACCGGTTCGGCCAATCCGGGGATCGCCACGCTGAGCCAGTGGTATCTCAAGAAAAACAATGGTGCGGGCGACCAGGGTCGTTTGAGCTATTTGTTTAGTCCACCGGAAAGCGCGGCGAGCCCCGCCTCGCCAACGAACATACTGAGCAAGAATTTTTCGTCGGTCGGCGTGGCGGCTTTTCATACTTCTTTTAATGACGTGAACCGAGCCTCGCTATATTTCCGTAGCGGCCCAATGGGTTCGTCGAATCACGCCCACCACGATCACAACAGCTTCCTCCTCTATAACAAGGGTCAGGTCCTGGCGATGACCAGCGGCAGATACGAATCGACAACGGAACCTCACTGGGGCGGTTACTACAAGAAGACGATGGCGCACAACGCGATTACCTACAATGACGGCCAGGGCCAGGAGCTGGTTGGCGGCTCGGAAGGTACCCGCTCGGAAAAGGGGGAGATTAGCTATTTCAACCCTAACCCCGATGCGAACGGACTGTCGACTTCCCCGCGCGGCGTCAAGTATGACATTGTGAAGGGCAATGCGCTTAACGCCTACGGCACAGCGAATTTGTCGCGCGCCGAACGGACCATGATTTTTGTGCGTCCGTCGACGATCGTGATTTTCGATCAGCTCCGGAGCGCAAACGCAAACAAGAAATGGGAATACAATTTGCACACGCCGGTTACGGGTAATGCGGTCGGCGACGAGTATAAGTTCGAGACGCTGTCAGGCACGAGCATGTGTGTAAAGGTAATGTCGCGCAGTCCTTTGATTCGTTCGCAAAAAAGTGACAAGGACAGCTTTGGCACGGAGAGCCTGGGCAGCTTCCCTCCGAAGACGCCAGTGACCCACTTCTGGAACAAGTTCGCCTACGTGAATCCCACGCTTGACGGTCTGTTCGTCTCCGTTATCCGGCTCGATTGTCCTCTCACGCCGATTGCCAACGTTGCCTTTTTCAGCGGGATCACCAGCGTTAATGTCGGCAATTTCGATGTATCGCTTACCGACGCTGGCGTACTGCAAGTGAAGTAAGCATCTCGAACCCCGGCTTGGTCGTGTGCACTATTGGTATGGGCACCAATGCGCGATGGGAAAACTCAAAATCGGGATAGGCTCTGCACAGCGGGAGTCACTACCCATGGTAATCCCGCCTTTTTTTGAGCGCGCTACAAGTAGGGGTTAAGCTGCCAGAGCAAATTTCTGTTTGAGCGTAATGACTCCCAGTGCCATATTTGGCCGGTCGTGATTGTAAGTCCATAGCCGGCGCGTAGCGAAGTCCTGAATCTGGGTTTGAGGCGCAACGGAGCGGAATGCCGGTTCAAGCTTAATTAGCGACTTGCTGGGTTTTGTGAACAAAAAAGGGCGGCTGAAAGGCCGCCCTTTCTCTTGTTTATCGCTTCGAAGCAGGCGCTCTGAGTATCGATATGAGGGCGGTACTGAAGTACTCCCGTCCAAGCATGTAGAAGCCGGCGACGAAGGTCCTCAATGGGGCCATAGCGGCAGGACTTTACGCGCTCAGTCGCCACCTGGCAGGACCGTAGCGGCAGCGGCTGCAGTCCACCCTGCGGGGTCGGGCGGCGATTGCTCCGCCTTTTTTCGTGCGCGGGTTCACTATCACGGCTCGCGCAAGCCGCGCCGCAGCTGGATCGCCTCGGAAATGTGTTCGGCCAGGATGACGGGCGCCTCGGCCAGGTCGGCAATGGTGCGCGCCACTTTCAGCACCCGGTGATACACGCGCGCCGACCAGTTCAGGTGCAGCATGGCCTTGCGCAGCAATAGTTCGCCGGATTGGTCGAGGCGGCAATGGCGCTCCACTTCCCCCGTGATCAGCGCCTGGTTCGGCTTGCCCTGGCGCGCCAGCTGGCGCTGGTGGGCGAGCGCCACGCGGGCGGCGATGCTGCTGCTCGCTTCGCCATCGGCATCGGCCAGCAGGGTGTCCGGCTGCAGCGCCGCCACTTCGATCTGGATATCGATGCGGTCGAGCAGCGGCCCGGAAATGCGGCCCTGGTAGCGCAGCACCGCGTCGCTGGTGCAATCGCACTTGCCGGACGGGTGGCCGAGAAAGCCGCAAGGGCAGGGGTTCATCGCGGCAATGAGCTGAAAGCGCGCCGGAAAATCGGACTGGCGTGCCGCGCGCGAAATCGTCACCCGGCCCGATTCCATTGGCTGGCGCAATACTTCCAGCACGCGCCGGTCGAACTCGGGCATTAGGTGCTTGTTTCTGTCTGTGTGCTTACAGTTCACTTCCATTCGGTCTATATTGCATTTGAAAACCTTCACAATGCAGAGGTGAACATGAAAAATGCAGAGTTCCGAAAGGTAGTGATACGTCCTCGGCATGACTTTGCAGAGCCAATGGCTCTGGCCGAAATCGCGGGGATGGATGCAATTGACCCAGGTCGGTTGCTACTGTTTGACTATCCGGTAATCGCCGTAATACTTGATGCGGCCGGGCAGATCGCGTGGCCAGAGACGCTTTTCCTAGTAGAGGTGGCACGACGTAGTCGAAGCGAGACAGGCGATACGGTAAGGACATATAGCGAATCGCTGCTAATACTTCTAAATTACCTAGCTTCAATACCCCTGCAGCGAGAAGAGATCACCGAGGAACGGTGGGGCGCGTACTGTCAACACTTGTGTCGCGGTAAAAAGAAGTACGCAACCGCGACTGCCAACTTGCACTTAAACGTTGCGGCAAACTTCCTAGTATGGGGGCAGGAATCCGGAGTCCTCCCATCGGCTTTTGGCCGATATTTGAAAGAAGTGCGTCAAGGGCGTGGACCCGTGATTATTCAGGGGCGCAGGCGGAATCTTGGAACTCAAGTGACCCAACTGAGAGCCGTGAAACGTAACCCTCGTTTTATATCCATCGATGATTTCCAGCGATTGTCTCGCAGTGCACCTATGCCGTACCGCCTGCAGTTTAAGTGGGCTATCTGTACAGGACTAAGGCGATTTGAGATCTGTGCGTTGACGATCGGCGATCTGGATAGATCGACTATTTCATGCGGGGATGGGTTGGTTCAGCTTGATTTGATGCGAAAGGGTGGGCGTCTTCGCTCAATTTACGTTCCATCAGATTTGATCGACGAAACGAGGTGGTACATTTTGATGGATCGCCCCAAGCCTAAGCTGGGAGCGGACGATTCGGTATTCTTGTCTTCAAGCGGACTCCCGATGAGACGGGGTCGCCTTACGCGGAAATTTCGTGAGCTCGCCGATCGGTTAGGAATCAAGTGCACGTTGCATCATCTTCGGCATACCTTTGCATTACAGGTGCTGGAACGCCTTCAAAGGCATGAGCTTGCTGGGGAGTGGCTAAACGCTATAAAAGTGGTACAGGTCCTAATGGGACACTCATCGATCGAGACGACGGAAATTTATCTCGATGCAATGGAGATCACTAGTGATGCCGTCGTCGGTGCGCTCGGATATCTTTATGGAGCGTCCTTGTGAAAATGCCAGCCGCGACCCAGGACAGTCCGTTAGTTGTGGTGGTGAGGAATGCCGATGGCCGAGCGCTCAGTGCCTTTGATTTTTCTACGTTGCCAGTCGAACCCAAGTTAGGAAGTGCGCTCGCCAGTGCACTTAGGACACTTTATGGGCACACTTCACTAGAGACCCAGCGCCAATCCTGGCGATGCATCCGCAAGTTCGTTGCATGCAATGAAGCGCTGCAATTCATTGTAGGGAACCACGTTCCGGCCGAAGCCCTCGTTCTTTTTAAAGGGTGGCTAAGGACAACTGGCCTCGCTGGAGCAACGATGCAATCCCAGTTTAATGTAATCCTAGCAGTGCTCACCTGGTGCTCGAGGAATTATCCAGACGTTGTATCGAAAAAACTTCGAACTTCTGCCGGGCTGTTTGTTAGAGAAAAACCCAAAGTGCGCCCTCATTTAGAAGAGCACGCCATTAAATCCATTCTTGCCGCGTGCTATTCAGATATTGAGGCAACGAAGCGAAAACATGAGATGGGGGGAAGACTGCTGTCCGGCCATTGCGTTGACGATAGCGAACGGGAGCTTGCGTCCCTTCTGCAAGAGCTCTTGACAATCGGGTCAGGGACCATCCCAACTCAGTCCATAGTGAACCGCTCGAGAAATAGCCTTAGTCGGCGAGTTATGGATGCCGGGGGGCTCAGGCATCTAAACTCGATTATCATGCTGTCGCCAGTTGACATGTTCCCATTTTATTTAGCAATATTGATTCAGACGAGTGGCAATCCAATGGCTATTCGGGATCTTACTCGTGACTGCGTGAGGCCCCATGCCTTCCGACAGGATCTATTATTGATTTGTTGGCAGAAGCCAAGGAGCGGAAGGGAGCAGCGGGTGGACTTCCCAGCAGGACGTGAGTGGTCCGCACCATCGCTGATAGCGAAGCTAGCTGCGCTAAACGAAAATCTTGTCGAACATGCAGAGCCGTCACGCCAAAACCACTTGTTCTTGGCGTACTCTCATCATATGGCGCGCATTCCTTGCTTTCAAATGTTTCATCACCTACTGGTGGCTTTTACTGACAAGCACCAGTTAGATTTTGATTTCGCTTTCAAGGACCTTCGCCGTGCTGGGGCGAAAGCACATCAAGTGAAAGGTGGCTCTGTTCTTTCCGCAAAGAAGAGACTCAACCATCAATCTGTTAAAACAACCGCGCAATATATCGACCAGAGCGTCGAAGATGAGCGACACGATCGCATAATCCTTCGTTTTCAAGGGGAGCTCGTTAAGAAAGCGCTTAGCGCTGATGAGACCAGCCGTGGGGAGCCTACAACAGAAATACCAAGGCATAGAGCTGTCGACACTGTGTTCGGGTTCACCTGTAAGGACCCGTTAGGAGGAACAGCCCAAGGGAGTAGAAAAGGTGAGCTCTGTGAGCAGTTTCAACGATGTGCAACCTGCCCTGGTGCGCTTATCGTGCTGGACGATGTTCGTGTTGTCATCAAGCTTCTTGGCACGCATAAGGAACTGTTGGCAGCAAAAACTAATTCTGAAGCGGAAGGCTGGTGGCCAAGGTTTGAGGCTTATTATTTGCCGACTTTACTAATCTTGGAGAATGAGCTTCTTCCCGCTATCTCAGCAGATATTTTGCTGGAGGCAAACGCAATGAGTACACGGACTTCGGTCCCACGATTGGAGTAACGATGGACACGAGCTTTGTACGAAAAGGAAAAGCACGATGGGTAATTGATCCTTCGCCTCTCAACCCCGACCGCGCCGTCGAGCTAAATTGGACGTCACTTATTCCAGCTGGACGTGGAACGAAGCATCAACGCAAGTACCTCATGAAAAGTTGCAAAGGATTTCTTTGCGCATGGCTCGGATCGGACGCAAATAGACGAAGTCCGGGAACCATCCATGGCACCTTTGGGAAAATTAGACGCTTAGTGCAGTGGATGCTTGTGCGAGAGCTTTGGCGGTTTAGTGAACTCGGCGAACGAGAGATCGAGGAGTATGTAGTTACCGTGTCGCGAAGGCTGAAGTACGAGACGGCCGCCAAATACGTTTTGGTGTTTACTAGGTTGTGGGAGCTTAGAAACGATTACGTCGGGGCCCTGCGTACCGACCCGGCGTTCTTGCAAACTGATCATCGCATCGTTGGGAATCTAAAAACACGTACACCGTGGAAAGCTATCGATGAGCGTATCGCACTTCCCCTGATTAGAGATGCGGTCAAGTGGATTCAAGATACTATCCCACTAATTCAGCCTCTGATAGACGGGCTGTGGGAGGACAGCATGAAGTGCCTATGCCAGAGCCGGCTCCAGCGGCGAGGCATTCTTGCGAAAGCGTATGAACGAGTGGAGGCCTCAGCCGCATATGAGACTCTTTTTCAGCTTGCCGGGATACCTGGCGCCAACAGTCGCCAAGTCGTCCGAAGGCTCCTGTCCCTTTCCGAGGGCGCAATTTCAATCGTCGTCTTGTTCTTGGTGGGCATGCGCCGTTCAGAGTTACTCTCTCTTGACTCGGATATATGCCGTCGCCATCTACATTCTGACGGTCATGCGTTCCAGTATTTGGTTGGAACAGCAGCCAAGAAAAAAGGGATTAGTCGTAGCTGGATAGCGCCTCCAGTCGTGATCACAGCATTGCAAAGTTTGAATGCGCTGTTTGCAGGCCCGCGTTCGTTTGGCAAACGGAATCATTTGTTTCTGGCATTTTCCGGATCTAATGGATACCCTCTCCCGGGACGCCGAGTTTTCCGCCCAACTGGCCAGTCGATCACTACCAAGATGCGGTTGTTTGCGAACGCACAGTTCCGGTCGCCATTGCCGGCTAGTTGCCGCCTGCACCCACATGCGGCGAGGAAGACTTTTGCTCGATTTGTGGTACTACGTGATAAGCGAGCACTAGACGCGTTGGCGCATCACTATGGACATGTTCACCGTCACTTTACCGATTCCAATTACGTTGGCAGCGATATTCAGCTAGCGGAAATGATAGCTGAGGAAAGTCGTCGTGACTTGGCTGCCGGGCTGACTGACATTCTACGCAGCTCGAACATTGCTGGGGGGGCCAGCAGATCGCTTCGCATTGCAGGGCAAGAATTGAAACGGAGCACTTCACTAAGGGGACGAAAGACGATATCAACGCTCGTGGAAAAATTAATCGATGAGGGAGTGACCCTGGCTCCGTGCGACTGGGGCTACTGTGTCTACGTGCAAGCTTTTTCTGCGTGCAGGGGTGATGCCACGGGCCCGAATGGTGTAGAACGGGCTCCGGATGTATGTGGGACCTGCAGTAACTTCCTGGTCACAGAAGCACATCGCGGATGGTGGGAGGCTCGCACGCGGGATTCAGAATCGTTCCTCGCTCGTGGCGACATTGGAGAGCAAGCGCAGGCAGTTGTTGGTCGGCGTCTTAAGATCGCTGAGAAAATCCTTTCGACATTGAATGCTGATCAACATCGTGAGGAGGCTCGCAGCGATGAGTGAACGAAAAAAGATTTCTAAGATTAGGCAAAAACTCACCGCAGCAATTGCTTTGCTGGAAAATGAAAGTCCGGGGCAACCTATTCGTGTAAGCGCGCTTTGCAGGATCGCGGGCGTTAACCGATCGAATATTTATGCTTCTCACTCGGACATTCTTGCTGATCTGAGGGAACGAATGCCCGACGGTCCGTCCAACCGACCTACGAGGCGAGCGGAAATCACAGCACCAGAAACAGAGGTAGTGCGTCTGGGCCTTCAAAACAAAGCGTTACTGTACTTATGCGTAGAGTTGCGGGCGTCGATCTCCGACCTTGAAAAGAGAGTGCAGCGAAAGACGGAGCGCAAATCAACAAATAAGTAGGAAGCCGTGACTGATTAGACGAGGTAAGCCGTCTAGCGCACACTCATTTTTCTATCGGCGTGGGTAGTAGCAATCATTTGGCCTTGGAAGCCGAAGGCTTGTCGGGAATAGCATTTACAAGGACTATTTCTCTCTTTCCATTCAGTTTATGCTTTGTAAGTAGCCGGTTGACCTTCGCTAACTCTGCTTCTTTGAAGTAGAGAATCACCTTTATAGGTGGATGGGTGGCTCTCGACGCATCCTTATAGATTTCAGCCTGCTTAAGCAGGTTAGATTCAAGTTTTGTATTACTCGCTAGCTTCATTTCGATAATGGTTTTGTCTGCGCTACCATATGAAATTACGAAGTCAGCTGGGCCTCGTCCATTGTTGACCTCTGCATTGGCGTCATACGCCGACGCAAACCACGTAAGCTTAAACATGATTTGCAGATCGGATTCACGGGTGATAGGTGCACCATTGACAAAAAATAGCCTGTAGCCATCGCCATGTTCAATTACATGTTTCAGGAACTCGACCCGGGCCATACCGGCTTCAAAACTGGACGGTTCGGTGGAATAGAACTTTGTTGAATCAAGCCTTTCGACCAGCTCTTGAAGCTGGGTAAGGAACATATCGCTAGCTTGCTGAAGCTTCTCGGCGCTATGGACTTTTGCTCCTCGCCCATCCTTTTCCTTGATTTTGATGTAGTAATCCAGCAAGGCAGGATATTTCTGAATGAGCTTTTCGATCCCAATTTTAATTTCGTCACTTTTGGCGTCCTGCGGCAACACTTGCGCTAGATACCTATTCATTTTGTCCCGCAGTTGATCGTTGTCTACACTCGCGATTACTGCCGAGTAGTCTTCAACAAGCCCGCGATGGCTAATCCATGCTTCATCTTTGGTTAGTATGTCGATTGGAGACAACAAGATAAATTGCTTGCCAAACTTGGGGAGTGTAAAGCGCTTCGACTCCCAAGTCTCGGTTTTCATGTTAAAGCGATACTTCTTAATTGCGAACTCACCTAACTTATCTTTGGCGATGTGCTTCTTAGCGAAAGCCTCTGTGTATTCGGCGAGATATCCGCAAATTAAGTTGCAGGTAAAATCACTGATCTGGTCTTTGCCAACACCGTTCTTGACTAACGTGAGCTTTTCCAAGTGGGTGCCGGTTGTTGACTCTTCGCCGAAGTCGGCAAAAATCGTTGTAAGGTTACGCTTCAACGATGACGCGAATTTTCCGCCCAGCCCTCGTCCGTCATTGCCATTCTTAGCATAGCCGAGCCAGTTTTCCTTAATCTCGGGGAAATGAAACCACTCTTTAATGGTCCCAGGCGGTAAGTCGCTTTTAGAATGCGACTTTAGGAACTGCACATACCCGATCATCGTGTCGTGAAGGCGTTGGTATTCAGCTTTCTCACTGTTGAAAAGCAGAAATGGATCGATGAAAAGCGGCAGATCGTTAATCAACGAGATGTTGAAAGCACCGTATTCTTTCACTGACTCAGCCTCTACACCGAAGAAGTCTGAAAAGTAGATTTTAAACTTCCGCTTCGCCATCGTCGCTTCCAAGTTCGTCTCATAAATACAAATTGCCCGTTTACAAGTTCAGAATAACACAACTAAGTCTTGCGGTTGCAGTGTTCTAAATTTATATACGACACTGTTTTATGCATTATGGGTATGGGGGTATCGGAAGCTTGGTCGCCGGCTAGAGTCTGTTGAGTTGACGCTCACGATTCGTTCCAAGCGTGGCGAATGGGAAGAGAAAAATGATGAATATGCAACTAGCTCGCTGCTGTTTTAGCGAGCGGAGCGCATAAATTTCGAATCTTTGAAGCAGCTAGTAGGTTCACAATTGCTGGATGACAAGGCTTATCCGTCGGCCCACTTGCCGTCGATATCGAAGTCTCAATGGACTCTACGCCGGCGATACCATCCTGTTCCACAGGGCTCAGAATTTAAGCACGAAATAATTGCCTGGGCGTGACGGTTGACGACAGATCGAACAGACAGTATACAAGTCACCTAAGCGGCAGCTCGTCCAGAAACAGCACACCGCAATGCGCGAGCGAAATTTCGCCGGGTCGCGGCACCGCGCCGCCGCCCACCAGGGCCACCCCGGACGTGGTGTGATGCGGACTGCGGAAGGGGCGCGCCTTCCAGTTTTCCGCCGAAAAGCCCCCGGTGAGCGACTGCACCGCCGCCGATTCCAGCGCTTCCTGATCCGTCATCGGTGGCAGCAGGCCGGGAAAGCGCGACGCCAGCATGGTCTTGCCGGCGCCGGGCGGCCCGACCATCAGCACGCTGTGCGCGCCGGCCGCCGCCACTTCGAGCGCGCGCTTGCTCGTGCGCTGGCCTTTGACGTCGCAAAAATCCGGATAGTCGGGCAGGCGCGTGACCGCGCGCGGCTGATGGCGGCCGAGGCGGCAGGCGTCATCGCTGGCGCTGAAGTGGGCGCATACCTGCAGCAGGGTAGCGGCCGGGTAAATGACGGCGTCGGCCACCAGCGCCGCTTCGTCGGCATTGGCTTGCGGCAGGATGAACGCGCGATGCGCGCCGGCTTCGCGCTGCATGGCGAAGGTGATCGCCAGCGCGCCGCGGATCGGCCGCAGTTCGCCCGAGAGCGACAGTTCGCCGGCAAATTCATAGCGCCCCAGTTCCCTCGATGGAATCTGCCCCGAGGCGGCCAGGATGCCGATCGCGATCGGCAGGTCGAAGCGGCCCGATTCCTTGGGCAAGTCGGCCGGGGCCAGGTTGACGGTGATGCGGCGCGCCGGGATCTGGAACCCGGCATTTTGCAGCGCGGCTTGCACGCGGTCCTTCGATTCGCGCACTTCCGCGTCGGGCAGGCCGACGATGGTGAATTTGGGCAAGCCGTTCGCCAGATGCACTTCGACGCTGACGGCGCGCGCTTCCATGCCGGCCAGGGCGCGGCTACGTAAAACAGCAAGGCTCATGGCACTCCTGACGGATTCGGCAAACACCCAGCAGATAGTAGGCGTCGCCGGAGATTGATTGTTGAGAGCGGCCAAACGTGTGGACGTGCGGGCGAAGGCGGGCCGGCTGGAGTGATGAGGCTGTCCGGATGTCGGCACAGACCCCGCGTGCGTCCGGCTGGCGCTTGTTACGGGCTATTGATGAGCACGCGTACGAATATCGGAACTGAACCTGGCGGCCCATACCCTTTCATGTTTCGCCCGTTACTGGTCGCGCAGTCTCTGCCGGATTGTCGAGCAGGGGGCGATACAGCGGCAGGATTGCCAGGTCGAGCAGCACGTGTAGTACCACCGGTAGCAAAATGGTTCCGGAAAGGATCGCCGCCAGGCTGAGCAGGAGCGCCCCAATCGTGGTCCGCACGATGCCGCCCACACCTTGGTAAAAGTGGCACATTCCGAAGGCGACTGCGCTCACCAGCCATGCCACGGTCGGATCGAGCGTCCAGCTGCCGTGCAATTGTCCCGTCAGAAATTGCGGCAAGAAGCTGCGGAAAAACACTTCCTCGCACACACCCGCCGACAGGCTGACCGCGACCCACCAGCGCCGCTCGTGCGACGAGACCGGCAGCATGTATTCGAGCGACAGCAGGGCGGCGCGGTACTTGGGACGTACTGCGCTGTGCAGCATGCAATGTATGCCCGGTCCCAGGCCGGCAGCAAAATACAGGACCGTCAACACCGTGGCCCCGGTCGACATCGCAGGACTTCCCAGCAGCCATCCCATTGCATTGCCCGTCGTCGGTACCGCAAAGAGGTCATGGGGCCATGCCAGGAACAGTGCGAGAAGTGCTGCACTCCACAAGCATACAGTTGTAGATCGGAAGGCCGAGAGACGAGCGGCTGCGCTCGTCGCCTGTTTCAGTCGACGGATCCGGGGTGCATCGCTGAGCAGGGCGGCAATGACTACTGCCACCAAGATCGATTGCCAGAACGATGGGGTAGGAATCATGGCTTTTCCCAAAATGTGAATGTGAATTCACTTTCGCATATTGTGATGTGCTTGTCTATACTGACGGCATGAAATCTATTCGCGAACCCCTTCAGGACCGCAGCCGCGCCACTGTGGAACGACTGCTCAACGCCACCATCAGCCTGCTCGACCAGGAGGGCCTGGACGGTGCGCTCATTCCTCGTATCGCCGAGGCAGCCGGCATGGCACCGGCAAACGTGTACCGCCGCTTTGTGGACAAGAATGCCCTACTCCGGGCGGCCTTCCTGCATGCGCTTATGCGAAGCGAGCAACACAATCGTGAGACCATGGCCGCGCAAGTACTGGGTGAGTCGCTAACGGCTTCCGCCGAAAGGCTGATGGACTTGCTGTTGGCGCAGTACCAGCGGCATCCACGCTTCCTGCGCGCCTTGTCGCGGTTTATTGATGGGGATTGCGACGCGGGATTTATTGCTGCTGCACGCTCCAGCATAGCAGCCAACGTCGACTTGCTTGTCGATATCTTGCTCGCCCATCGACATGAGATCAGGCACGAGTTGCCGGAGCGGGCGCTGCGTTTCGCAATATTGAGCGCAACCTGTTCGATCGAAACGTATGCGCTGGACCCAAGTTCAATCTGGCACGTTGAACCCAGCGTCACGGCTGAGGAGCTGATCGCACATCTCGGTCAAGGCTTTGCCGGATATTTAGTAGCGCCCGGGCCAAGACGATGAACCCGGCTATCGTAAAGGCATGACGTGCTGATCGTGTCCTCACCCTTTCATTTGGAAGTTGGTGCATTTGTACCTGGCAGCGTGAGCGATGGCAAGCTGTTGGCAAAATGCACCTCGACGCTGACGGTGCGCGCTTTCATGCCGGACAAGGCGCGGCTGCGTAGGACGGCGAGGCTCATGGGGGAGTGGGCAGCGATGTCATTGCCCTGGCTTGCCCACTCGGGTGAGTTTCATCTTGAGGGCGGCCAATCGTGCGCCGCTCCCTTTGCGCTTGAATGATGTCAAGTTCTGGTTACCTCGGTGCGTCCACCGGATGCCGAGGCAGCAAACGTTATGCCGATGTGCCGCGCTTGCGGCGTCGGGCTCCCAGCGCAAGCAGTCCCAGGCCGGCGAGAAGCAGGGTGGAGGTCCCCGGTTCCGGCACACTGCTCGTCATTTCGATCGCATCGATGATGATGGCGCTGTGGCCAGGCCATCCCAGCGGGTTGAAATCCCAGACCTGGACTTCATCGAACCCGCCCCCGGAAAAACCAAGGTAATGGGCATTTGGATTGTGATTCGGCAACAGGCCACTGCTGACAACGATGCCGTGCGACAGGGTTCTGTATCCCAGGGAGAGGTACGGGGCAACGGCGTCACATTCACGATCCCTGCAGTATCCTCCGTATCCGCTGCCCACAAGCATTCCTACCGAATCAAATGCTTTCCCGTCCGAGCGTGTGATGCTGTTGTAGCCATTCACGGGATTGGTGTACCACAAGCGGCTGCCTTCAAAACCTTGGCGCAACGAGCTGTATGTCTAGGCCCGTGTGTCGCCAACCAGGTTGACATCGATGCCGCCCTCGCTGTAAGCCGTGGCGTAGATGTCGTTCCAACCGACATTAGGTAGTGCTTCAAAGCCATTGAACCCGGCGCGCTGGCTGTCGCCGATGAAGTCACTCGTGTGAAGGACGGGAGCGGCAAACGCCGTGCTCGATGAGATGGCGATTGCAACCGCAATCATGCATGCAGAAAATTTCATATTGACCTGAAGATTTGGGAGTGATCTGAGCCGGGAAGCGCTCCGAAAATAAGCTGCCGCCCATTATTGCTATTGGCTGGCAGAACATTATATCAATGTAAATCACTATTCGTATCCATTTAGCAATTTTTAATTTGACGGTGCTTGCTGTCAGGGTTCAATTGCGACATCCGCAAAGCCATCGACCGAAAGCGCGCCGGAAAATCGGACTGGCGTGCCGCGCGCGACAAGCACTGTTTACCTTCGCTTATTGATAGCGACCAAACGTGCGGGCATGGCGAGGCCCGATGGACGAGGGATTGCCGCATCGTGATAGCCCCAGTGCTATTTGGCAAA
>NZ_JAVCWL010000056.1:0-27287 GCF_030846505.1 Massilia pseudoviolaceinigra
GGGCTCAAGGCCGCCTTGCGCATTAAGCTGCGCACATTGTGACGCCCGATTTGGAACCCCTCGTTGGCCATGGCAGTAACCAGCCGTCGACTGCCGTAGCTCTGATGGCTTGCCATGAACGCCGCCTTCAGGTGCACGCTTGCCTTGCATACGACCGGCTTGGCAGAACGACGCTGCGCTTCGTAAAAACCGGACCGGCTCACCTCCAGGATGCGGCAGCTGTGCTTGACCGGGATGGCCTCCTTTTGCAGTTGGAGAATGAGCTGATAGATCATTTCATTTCGCGGGCAAAGAAGGCCGAAGCCTTTTTTAAGATGGTCACGTCCTGCCGGAGTTGCTGATTTTCCAGCTCCAATTGCCGGACCCCTCTGCTGCTCGGCAGTCAGTGGCTTGCCGATGTCAGGCTGGCCGCTCTGCTCAGCGCTGTACTGGGTCAGCCAGCGGCGAATCGCTGTCGGACCGATATCCATGCTCTCACCGACGTTTTGGACACTCTGTCCCTGCTCATTCGTACCACTTCCAGCTTCAAACCGGGGTCGAAGGTCTTCCGTTTTCTTGTCGCCATGCATTGCTCCTCAGATGGTGTATTTTCCACCTATTGAGGTGTCCGGGCAAATTAGACCACAGCGCCTGGTCGATACCAAAATCGCGCCAACCGATGAAATTTCGCGCATCTTTCCCCTAAAAACCATGTTGCAGCGCAACTGGCCTCGCGCATGTGCTAAACTTTTGGGGTTTAAGCAGCGCCGCATGAGCGGTTGTTGCCGTAGAAGCTGCGGCAACGTGCACGAAGTGCACACCGGCTGCAACTATTTACGCCGCAATTTCGGCATTGGTCTTGTCTTCATGCCCCTGTCTTCTCCCGTCCCTCGCGCACTACGGCATACGCGCGCCATCGAAGTCGAAGCGTTCGCGCGCGACGATGGCCTGTGGGATCTCGACGCCCGTATCAGCGACGTCAAGGTACGCGACGTGACGCTGGCATCCGGCGTACGCAGCGGCGGCACCTATCTGCACAATCTGCACCTGCGCATCACCATCAACCGCGAACTGACCATTGTCGATGCCGAAGCCGCGTCCGATGCCGTTCCGTACCCTGGCTACTGCGATACCATAGCGCCGGCTTACAAAAAATTGATCGGCCTGTCCTTGATGAAGGGCTTTCGCCTTGGCGTCAAAGAGCGGCTGTCCGGCGTGCTGGGCTGCACGCACCTGAGCGAACTGGCGCAGATCCTGCCGACCGCGGCGATCCAGGCCTACGCCAACGACGTGATCCAGACCCGCGACGGGGCCGGCCACGACCCCTTGCCGGATAAGCCGTTCCAGATCGATAAATGCCATGCCCTGCGTGCCGAGGGTCCTGCCGTCGCGGTGTACTATCCGCGCTGGGTGGCGAAAGCTGTACCGGGTTAGCCTCGCTTTCCCGTTTTTTTCTCGCATTTCAAACCGTATTTTCTACAAATCAGTATCAGAAGAAGGGAAGCCAGCATGAAAATCCATGAGTATCAAGGCAAAGAAATCCTCCGGCAGTATGGAGTGACGGTACCGCGCGGCATTCCGTGCTTGTCCGTGGAAGAGGCTGTAAAAGCAGCCGAGACGCTCGGCGGTCCGGTCTGGGTAGTCAAGGCACAGATCCATGCTGGCGGTCGCGGCAAGGGCGGCGGCGTGAAGGTCGCCAAGTCGATGGAACAGGTCAAGGAATACGCAGAGCAGATCCTGGGCATGCAGCTGATCACGCACCAGACCAGCCCGGAAGGCCAGAAAGTGCGCCGCCTGCTGATCGAAGAAGGCGCGGACATCAAGAAAGAACTGTACGTGTCGCTGGTTACCGACCGCGTCAGCCAGCGCGTGGTGCTGATGGCATCCTCCGAAGGCGGCATGGACATCGAAGAAGTTGCCCACTCGAACCCGGAAAAAATCCACCATATCGCGATCGACCCATCGGTCGGCCTGACCGACGCCGAAGCGGACGACATTTCGGCCAAGATCGGCGTGCCGCCTGAATCGATCGCCGACGCGCGCGTTCAGCTGCAGGGCCTGTACAAGGCGTACTGGGAAACCGACGCTTCGCTGGCTGAAATCAACCCGCTGATCCTGACCGGTTCCGGCAAGGTCATCGCCCTCGACGCCAAATTCAACTTCGATTCGAACGCCCTGTATCGCCAGCCGAACATCGTCGCTTACCGCGACCTGGATGAAGAAGACGCGGCCGAAGTGGAAGCCTCGAAATTCGACCTGGCTTACATCTCGCTCGACGGCAACATCGGCTGCCTGGTGAACGGCGCCGGCCTGGCCATGGCCACCATGGACACCATCAAGCTGTTCGGTGGCGAGCCTGCCAACTTCCTCGACGTGGGCGGCGGCGCAACGGCGGAAAAAGTGACCGAAGCGTTCAAGATCATGTTGAAGAATCCAGGCCTGAAAGCCATCCTGGTCAACATTTTCGGCGGCATCATGCGTTGCGACGTGATCGCCGAAGGCGTGATCACCGCATCGAAGGCCGTTTCCCTGACGGTGCCGCTGGTTGTGCGCATGAAGGGCACCAACGAAGACATCGGCAAGAAGATGCTGGCCGACTCCGGCCTGCCGATCATCGCCGCCGATACGATGGAAGACGCAGCCAAGGCCGTGGTAGCGGCTGCTGCTGCTCATAAAGCCTAATCCGGCCTAATTCGAAGGAACAAACATGTCGATTCTGATCAATAAAGATACAAAAGTAGTCACCCAGGGGATTACCGGCAAGACCGGTCAATTCCACACCCGCATGTGCCGCGATTACGCGAATGGCAAGGAATGCTTCGTTGCCGGCGTGAACCCGAAGAAAGCCGGCGAAGATTTCGAAGGCATTCCTATTTTCGCTAACGTAGCGGAAGCGAAAAAAGAAACCGGCGCCAACGTGTCGGTCATCTACGTGCCGCCGGCAGGCGCCGCCGCCGCGATCTGGGAAGCCGTCGAAGCCGAACTCGACCTGGCAATCTGCATCACCGAAGGCATTCCCGTGCGTGACATGATGGCGCTCAAGGACCGCATGGCCAAGGCCGGTTCCAAGACCCTGCTGCTGGGCCCGAACTGCCCAGGCCTGATCACCCCGGACGAAATCAAGATCGGCATCATGCCAGGTCACATCCACCGCAAGGGCCGCATCGGCGTGGTCTCGCGTTCGGGCACGTTGACGTACGAAGCAGTCGGCCAGCTGACCGCGCTGGGCCTGGGCCAATCGTCGGCAGTGGGCATCGGCGGCGACCCGATCAATGGTCTGAAGCACATCGACGTCATGAAGATGTTCAACGACGATCCTGATACCGACGCGGTCATCATGATCGGCGAAATCGGCGGTCCGGACGAAGCCAACGCGGCTTACTGGATCAAGGACAACATGAAAAAGCCGGTGGTGTGCTTCATCGCTGGCGTGACCGCCCCTCCGGGCAAGCGCATGGGCCATGCCGGCGCGCTGATTTCCGGTGGCGCCGACACGGCACAGGCCAAGCTGGACATCATGGAAGCCTGCGGTATCAAGGCCACCAAAAACCCGTCGGAAATGGCGCGTTTGCTGAAAGCCATGCTGTAATTTGTAAGCAAGGCCAAAGGTAGTGAATAATGACGGGGAGCGCAGGCTCCCCGTTCTCGTTGGCGGGTCACCCCCACGGAGGGCAAGAGTGGCGAAAATTATCATATCGCGCGATCACGCGGTGATACGGGAGGTCGAACTCGACAAGGACCGGATGACGCTCGGGCGCAGGCCCGACAGCGATATCGTGCTCCCGCACCCGGCCATGAGCGGCGCCCATGCGGCGTTCACGTTCATCCTGGACGACGTCTTCCTGGAAGACCTGGGCAGCACCAATGGCACCTATGTCAACGGCAGGCGCGTGGCCAAGCACATGCTGGAAGATCACGACACCATCGTCGTGGCGCGCTTCCAGCTCGAATTCATGGCCGGGCCGCGGCGCGCGGCACCCGAAGCGCATGCCGTGGAGGTATCCATGGTCGCATCGATCGAGGTAAAAACCGGACCGAATGCCGGCAAGCGTCTGGTGCTGACCAAGCCGCTGTCGACCCTGGGCAAGCCGGGCGTGCAGGTGGTGGCGATCACGCGCCAGAACGGCGCGTATTATCTGGCCCATGTGGACGGCAGCGTGGCACCTCTGATCAATGGCGTGGCGCCGGGCAAGACTGCGCGCCGGCTGCAGCACGGCGACGCAATCGAGCTGGCCGGGGCCGACATGGTGTTTTGCCTGACACCGGAGTAGCCACCTTATCCATTTCCCTCATGCCTGAAGTTGCAATGTGGCAAAAAGTGTCGCACCCAGCTGACAATTTTTGTATTCCCGGCAGCACAGGCTGACACTTTCTTGCACAATCAGGGTAGCGACACGCCAAAAACTGCGAAAAGCGCTGGCACGGCGATTGCAATGTTCTCAGAATGGTTTATGCAAGGCAATTTTGTCTGCAATGAGGGAATAATATGAAATCGACGAACATGCGCAATCGCGTTCAGGCCGGCTTTACGCTGATCGAACTGATGATTGTGGTAGCCATTATCGGCATTCTGGCCAGCGTTGCGCTGCCGGCGTATCAGAACTACATTGCAAGGTCGCAAGCGATGACGGGTCTGGCAGAAGTCTCCGCCGGAAAGGTCATCGTGGAAGCGAAAATGGCGGAGGGCGTTGACACCACCATTTCGGTGCCGGAGGATATAGGGATGCATACGAATACGCAACGTTGCACCGTTACCGTTTCGCTCGATCCCTCCGGTGCCACGACGCTTGAGTGCGCATTAAAAGGCAACACGCAAGTTGCGGGGTTTCTGATCACCTTGACCCGAACCCCGACCGGCGGTGCGGGTGGAAATATCTGGACGTGCAGCTCCACGCTCAATGCCAATGTCAAGCCAAAAGGATGTACGTGATTCGCGTTTGAACAGCCAAGCCCCCTGATCCAGGGGGCTTTTGCATTGGTGGCGTCGTTGTTGCATCCCTTAGCCGACCTTCTCCTTCATGATAAGCACTTGCAATTCGCAATGATACGAAGCGCGCCGGGCCGTCTGACTCACTGACCGCCGGGCGCGCAACAGCGTGATGCACGTTCCTGGCACTGACCATCCGCCGTACGAAGGGCGGCACCGACACTTCTCGTACCGACCTCGTTTGCTTGTCCTGCCGTCTCTGCCAACCCCGACCCCATCTCAAACTTCGGGCGCTTCTCGCTGACTCAGGCATGCCGCCTTCTCTGGCGCCGCCCCTCCCGCAGTTGAACGCATCTTCCGGCTTACTGTTCTGTCCCGCGTCCCGCCAAGTCAATTCTGTTTGCCTTGTGCTGAAACCGCTGGTTCACGCCGCAGACAGGAATCGCTGCTCGGTAATTTTTCATTGGACTAGAGCGAAGGACCAGGTACAGGGAAGGCAGCGCATGCTAGCGTTGAGCAGGTCAGGCACACGTAGGCTGGCAATTTTTTGCTCAAAATATGCTCAAAACATGCCATATGACAAAAAACGGCATACCAGGTTGCCAAAACCTGTCAGTGATACGCCAGAAATTGTCAAATTTACATCGCTACAGCGGGGATACACGGATGTTGTGCCAGAAAATGAAGCTGGCACGGCGCTTGCATATACCCAAGTGCGGTTCACAAGTTCCGAATTAATCCCAACTAGGAGTAGTAAAATGAAATCGATGAAAATGATGAAGAAGGCACAAGCCGGTTTTACCCTGATCGAACTGATGATCGTTGTTGCGATTATCGGTATCCTGGCTGCAGTTGCACTGCCAGCATATCAGGACTATGTTGCTAAGTCGCAAGTTGGTGCTGGCCTGGCTGAAATCACCCCAGGTAAAGTGAACGTCGAGACCAAACTGGCAGGCGGCGACGCTGTTGCTGGCCCTGCTGAAATCGGTCTGCTCCCTGTTACCACGCGTTGCTCCGGGATTGCTGCGAACGTTGCTGTAACCGGCGCCGGCACGATTACCTGCACCTTGCTGGGTAACACTGCTGTTCTGGGCAAAACCGTTACCTGGACCCGTGCAGATACCGGCGCTTGGACCTGCTCCAGCAATGCTGACGCAAAATACAAACCAAAAGAGTGCCAATAATCTGACATAGCCCCGACAGCATCTTGCTGTGGGGCATGTCCAAAGCTTGTTTAGGTTTCTATTGACGTGATAGACATACGATGACAAGTTTCAGGCCTCTTCCGGGACTTCCCGTAAGAGGCCTTATCATAAGTGCTTCTCCTTCGGCCCTGCGGTACACAGCCGAACCGACCGGATGTTGCAATAACGACCTACCAATACCCCGACCGCGCGTTTCCAGTTTTCCTCTCCTCAAAATTCATGACGGTCCTGTCAACGGTTCTCCCAGCGCGGACGTATGCAACTTCTTATCCAGATGGCACGATGAAATCACACCATTCCAATGCAAATTCGGCCCAGGCCGGCTTCACGCTGATCGAACTGATGATCGTTGTCGCCATCATTGGCGTGCTGGCAGCGGTAGCCCTTCCGGCGTACCAGGATTACGTGGCCAAGTCCAAGGTGAGCGCGGCGGTGGAAGAATCCGCCGGCGGCAGAACCGGGATCGATAGCGAGGTCATGCTTATCCCCAATATGACTGCCGCCGCTACCATGCAGGCCACCAAAATGCAGGCTGAATCGATCAATTGCACGATCACCACCACGGCCGCTGCCGCCGGGGCTGTCGCCATCAGTTGCACGATCAAAGGCGGTCCCGCGTCTGTGACGGGGAAAACCGTCACCTGGTCGCGTGCCACGACCGGCAACTGGACCTGTAAAGCCATCGGCATCGCTGTCGCGCATACCACCCCGTCGTGCCCGCCGTGATGTAAGTGATCACTTAATGAAGCCCAGTGCGCCATCCGGCAAGCACTGGGCTGCGTTGCTTAGCCTCCGTCCTCAGTTTTCGCCGCCCGGCTCCGGGCCGTTCGCATCAAATTCCCTCGCTTATTGCTGAACTACCTGGCCCCGCCGCCGGTCGAACAGGTTCGCCTGTCGAGTATCGCTTCGCAGGTAGCTTTCCCTGAGCAAGTTCTCGCTCAAACGCAATCCCTTGTTTCACTGCTGGTGCTTCCGTTCGCCCATGGCGACGGCCGCGCCGTATCTCAATGCATTTAACTTCATTGGAGCAGCAACATGAAATCAATAAAATGGGTCCATTGTCTTCCGCAACGCGGCTTCACCCTGATCGAGCTGATGATCGTCGTCGCCATTCTCGCCATCCTCGCGGCCATCGCCCTGCCGATGTACCAGGATTATGTCGCCAAGGCGAAAGTAGGCGCGGCCGTCGCCGAAGCGGGCGGCGGCAAGATCGGCATCGATGCCGAAATTGTCATGACGCCCACCATGGATGCCGCCAAAACCATGCAGGCCACCCGGTTCAGCACACCGGAAACAGCCAACTGCACACTCAGCGTCGAGGCGGCCAATGAGGGAAAAACTGGTATCACGTGCACGATCAAAGGGGGTCCGGCCGGCGTAGCAAATAAAAAAGTCACCTGGTCGCGCGAGTCCAACGGTGCCTGGAAATGTGAAGTGGACGGCATTGCGGCCGAATACACCACTCCGGCTTGTCCGCTTAAAACCTAGACCATGTTTGTGGCGGCCGCCGATCATGTCGCGTAGGTCATGTTGGCGGCTACGTGTCATGCTGGGGCGTGAGGTAGGCGAACTTCGTGATCGCAGGTGAGCGCTTACTTCTGCCTGGAGGGCGGCAAAGCTTACTTATCGATCGCGGCATGCCAGTCGCCCGACTTGCCGCCCTGTTTTTCCAGCACCCGCACATTGGTCATCACCATGCCGCGGTCGACCGCCTTGCACATGTCGTAGATCGTCAGTAAGCCGACCTGCACGGCAGTGAGCGCTTCCATCTCGACCCCGGTTTTGCCGACCGTTTCGACCTGGGCGCGGCAATGCACGCTGCTGGCCGCCTGGTCGACCTCGAAATCGACGGCGACCCGGGTGATCGCCAGCGGATGGCACAGCGGCACCAGCTCGCTGGTTTTCTTGGCGCCCATGATGGCGGCGATGCGCGCGATGCCGAGCACGTCGCCCTTTTTCGCGCTGCCCGCCACCACCAGCGCCATCGTTTCCCGCTTCATGCGGATGGTGCCCGCAGCCACGGCGATGCGGTGGGTGTCGTTCTTGCTGGCGACGTCGACCATGTGGGCCTGGCCGGCGGCGTCGAAGTGGGTAAGCTGGTCGTTCTGGGAGGTTGTCATCGGATTAAAAAAAGGCGGTTGGGAAACAAATTGAGTCAAGTCGCGGGTGCTGATGCGAGGCCGCGCAGTTGCGACGCAGTTGCGGTTATCATAGCACCGTGAAATCCAAAACCGCTCCAGCCACCATGAGCCTGCCGCGCCGTTTCAAGGCGCGTCTGCTGCTGTCCATCGCCCTGATGTCGGCGCTGGGCGGCCTGGCGCAGCCCGCCGGCGCCCAAAATAAGCTGAACGCCACCAGCTTGCCCACCTTGGGCGACACCGCGCGCGAAGACTTGTCGCCCGTGCTCGAACGCCGGCTGGGCGAAGAAATCATGCGCGACATTAAGCGCGACCATGATTTTCTCGACGACGATCCGATTCTCGAATACCTCAACGAATTCGGCAGCGGCCTGGTTGCCTCCTACCCGGGCGCGCGCGGCGAAACCAATGCCGACTACTATTTCTTCGCCGTGCGCGATCCCATGCTCAACGCCTTCGCGCTGCCCGGCGGCTTCATTGCCGTGCACTCGGCGCTGCTGCTGGCGGCCCAGACCGAGTCAGAACTGGCCTCGGTCATGTCGCACGAAATCGGCCACGTGGCCCAGCGCCACATCGCGCGCATGCTGGGCCAGCAAAAGCAGGATGCGCTCATTCCCCTGGCGGCGATGATCCTGGCCGCGCTTGCCTCCAAGGGCGGCGCCGATGCCGCGATCGGCGTGTTCATGGGCGGGCAGGGCTTGCAGATCCAGCGCCAGCTCAATTTCAGCCGCGACGCCGAGCGCGAGGCCGACCGCATCGGTTTCCAGATCATGGGCGCGGGCGGGTACGACACCTCCGGCATGGTGGCCTTTTTCGGCCGCATGCAGGCAGCCAGTCGCGTCTACAGCGACCTGATGCCGGCCTATCTGCGCAGCCACCCGCTGACCTCGGAGCGCATTTCCGACATCCAGGCGCGCATCCGCGAAACGCCGTACCGCCAGCGCGTCGACAGCCTGGAGTTTCACCTGGTGCGCGCCCGCGCCCGCGTGCTGCAGGATGAAAGCACGCAGGGACGGGTGGAAGCGGCCGCGTTTTTCGACGCGCAGCTGACCCAGCAAAGCCGCCAGCAGCAAGCCGGCGCGCAATACGGACTGGCTTTCCTGGCCCTCAAAAAAGGCGACCTGGCCAAGGCCCAGACCTGGCTCGACAAGGCGCGCGGTAGCGTGCGTCCGGCCGAAGGCGCCGTGTTTTCAACGGGACAAGCCAGTTCCGACGGCGCCGCCATGTTCGCCAGCCTGGCGCTGGAAATCAAGCTTGCGTCCGGCCAGCCGGCGCTGGTCAAGCAGCAGGCGCTCAAGGATGCCGATCAGGCGCATCTGCGCTATCCGCTCTCGCGCGGCATTGCGCGCCAGTACGCGGACGCGATGATCGTCAACGGCAAGCTCGACGATGCCGCGCGCTTCCTGCGCGACCAGGTGCAGCTGTACCGCGAGGAGCCGAAATTGCATGAGTTGCTGGCCAAGACCTATGCGGCGCAGGGCAAGATCGCGTTGCAACACCTGGCCCTGGCCGAATCGTATGCGCTCAGCGGCGGCATGCTGGCCGCGCTCGACCAGTTGTCCATTGCGCGCAAAGCCAGCGATGCTTCGTTCTACGATATGGCGGTGATCGATGCGCGCGAACGCGAATTGCAGGCACGCCGGCGTGAAGAGATGAAGGACGCAAAGAAATAACCGGATGCTGACCGATGCGGCGCCGCGCCAGAAGCGAAACGCTGTGCCGCCCGATCATTCACGCGGCGTAAATGATGGCTCGTCTGGCCTCAGCCAGGCTGACCTTGCGTGTTGCCTGCATCATCGCTAAAGAGCGCTTGCAGGCTGGGGGCGTTGACGCTGTGCTCGATCCATCGATGATGTTCTGCTTTCGAGGCTTGCTCAATACGTTTCATGACCGGTTCCGGAACGTCGCGGAACTTGATGCGCAACAGACTTTCCAGTACCCCGCGCAGTGCTGCTATTTCCCCTTCAGCCTTGCCTTTGGCGCTTCCTCTTTGAAAGCCGATCTCATCGAGCTGCTCGGCCCAGGTTGCAAGTTTGCCTCCCATGTCATCATCCTCCTCCACACTATCAAACGTGAACAATGCGGGTTTGCCGGTTCCGCGTGCCAGCAAACCGTTTACCCATACCTGTACCGAGCGCCGCAGGCTGGCCTGCGGGGCGCTATTGAACCATGTCGTCAGCGCAGGCGCGACATTGTTTAAGACATCGGGAACGAGTGAAAGTTCAAGCCGGAACAGCAGCGCCAGCAAGCTGGCATTCGCTTCCAGCGCCGTTCTATCGAGGCGTTGCTGGTCGATCAGCACGTAGCGCTGGGATGGCTGCAACGCCGCCAGCTCGGCGGGCGCTTGCATGAGGAGTCCGGCCAAGTCCATGCTGGCGCTCCAGTGCGGCGAACCGTTGTAGAACACCAGCGGCAGTACCGGCGGCAACAGCAAGCCCGGCGACAATTCGTGGCGCTTGACCAGATCCTGGTACAGCAAGCCGATGTAGGTTTGCATGCGCAAGGCCATCCAGCGGTCCACGCCCGACTGGCATTCGACCAGGATGTACACGTAAAGAAACTCGTCGCCCAGCCGCACGCGCCAGACGATGTCATCCTCGCGGGCCGACAGGCGCTCGCTCACATACGCCGGATTGACCCGCTCGAAGGCTGACAGCGCAACGTCATCAAGCAGCTTGAAGGAAGTAAAATCCGTGATCAGTTCGCGCACCAGTTCCGGGTGGGCGAACAGCGAACGGTATCCGAGGTCGTGAAGAGCGGGCATGGGGCATTGTAGCGAGCGTCCCTGCCCAGCCTTTGCGCTGCCTCAGGCGCGCGCGGTGCTCTGCACGCAAGCTGAGTGGCCCACCGACGCATCGTCATGCAGCATCGGCGCCATGTGCGGCAGTGGCAGAAGTGATGGTGCGTCAATCGACGCCATTGCCTTACGGAGATGGCATCCGTACAAACTGCAACTGCCCCGCCACCTGCTCGCGCGCAATCCGTTCGACCGGCGCCGCCTGGTCCTTGTAACGCAGCGTCAACTGGCCGGCGCCGCCTTCCAGCCAGCCCATCAGCGCCTCATCGGACGCGCTGTCTCCGTCGATGTCAAGCGCCGCCATCAGCTGCGCCACATCGCGGTCATCGACCTGCGCGGTCTTGCCGGCGCAGGAGACGATCAACTCGCCGCGCTCCGTCATCCACGCGCGTCCGATCGCATCGACCGCCTCGCCCGTGTGCAGCACCAGCCCATGCGCCGGATCGGTGCGCGCGATATACGGCGTCGCTTCCAGGTTGACGAACACGCGCTGCGGCCCGTTCTGGAAATACCAGCAGCCGCGCTCGTCGGCCATGTAGTTGCGGTTGATGAAACCGAGCAGCGCCGTCTGCACCACCTTGTCGCCGGGCAGGTTCAGATGCTGGGCCCGTTCGTCGCGCATGCGCCAGGCGCCGCGCGCATCGAGTGCCAGCCAGCCGTAGCAATGCGGCACATCCGGCCATTTGGCCATCGCTTTTTTAACAATATCATCCATGGGCGGCAGCTTCGCATAGTTCGTCCGCACCTGGCGCGCGCGTCGCGCTATGCGACACGCTATGCGACACCTGTACCGTGTCGAAAAAACGCAGGATGCGGCGCGGCAGCCAGTCCAGCCGGCCCGGCAAATTGCCGACCGCAAAACCCACATGCCCCCCATGCTCCGGATACTCCAGCGTCACCGCGCGCGAAGCGGTCTTCGGCAGATACCTCCCCGGCAGAAACGGATCGTTGCGCGCATTGAGCACGAGAGTGGGTACCGTGATGTCGCCCAGCACATGCTTGGCGCTGGCGCGGTGCCAGTAATCGTCGGTATCGCGGTAGCCGTGCAGCGGCGCGGTGACCACATTGTCGAAGGCGTACAGGTCGCGCGCGGCCATGAGCGCGTCGCGGTCGAACAGTCCCGGAAACTGCGCCAGCTTGGCCAGGCACTTGGGCTTGAGCGTCTTGAGAAACATGCGCGTGTACACCATGTTCAGTCCGGACGAGAGCGACTCGCCCCCGCGCGCCAGGTCGAGCGGCGCCGATACCGCCACCGCCGCATCGACAATCCCGGCCTGATGCTGCGACTCGCCCAGCCAGCGCAGCAGCGCGTTGCCGCCCAGCGAGACACCGGCCGCGTACAGCTTGCCTTGCGTGCGTCCGCGCAAACGCCGCACGATCCAGTCGACTTCGCCCGCGTCGCCCGAATGATAAAAACGCGGGGCCCGGTTCGGCTCGCCCGAGCAGCCGCGAAAGTGCGGCACCGCGCCCGACCAGCCGCGCGCGGCGACGGCCGCCATCAAGGCGCGCGCGTAATGGCTGGCGGACGAGCCTTCCAGCCCGTGGAACAGCACCACCAACGGTTTGCCCGGTTCGCCATCGACGAAATCGACATCGACGAAGTCGCCGTCCTGCGCCTCCCAGCGCTCGCGCCGGAACGCCACCGCAGGGCGTGCAATGGCCAGGGCCGGATACATGGTTTGCAGATGCCCGCCGGGCAGCCACAGGGGCGATGTGTAGGGCATCGGCAGCGCTGAACTCAGTGCAGGCTGGAGGTCGGATGCTCGTGCGCCGGCGCCACGCCCGGCGCGACCGACACATGGTGCAGCACGATGCGCCAGCCCTGCGGCGTTTTGATATACACGTTGGTGGCCAGCAGATGGGCCGGCTCGCTGCCGGTCGAGGTCACGCCTTCGATGACGGTGTGAACCGAACTCATCAAATTATGCGTCTCGTGCAGCTGCGACGGCCGGATCTGCAGCGCGCCCCGCTCCAGGATCGCCTCCCACGACGCCTGGATCGCCGCATGCCCGAGCAGGCGCGGCCCGCCCGGGTGGATGCAGACGATTTCCTCGTCATCGGCCCACAGCAGCATCAGCGCCTCGATGTCGGCACGGTTGAGCGCTTCATAGAACGCGGCTTCGACCTCGGCCGCGCTTCCGTTGAGTTGTTTGCGTCGTTTCATGCGGCCTCGGCAATGTGTGGGGGAGGGGGCCGGGAGGGACAGCTTAGTGGTGCGCCATCACCGTGCCCGGCTTCAGGCGGTATTCGGTGCCGCAGTACGGGCACTTGGCCAGGCCATCATGGCCGAAATCGAGGAAGACGCGCGGATGGGACGACCACAGCGTCATCGCCGGATTGGGGCAATGGGCTGGCAAGTCTTTGTCGCCGAGTTCTACCGCTGGCGTTTTCGTGGCGTTCATGGATTCTCCGTCAGGCATGCAAAACCTCGATTTTAGCGGATTCGGGCAATTAGCCGAAATGATCGGTAAAATAGTCTGACCGAATTACGGCCGTGTTCGCTTGTTTCCCTATGAAAACAAGCGTTTCGGCGCTCACACTGATTGCGCTTCATGCCAGACCGCATTGTTTCATTTGTACCAGTTGCCAGACCCTGTTGTGGCAAGAAAACCACATGAATGACGTGACTCCGCCTTCGGCCGCGCTGCGTCCCGCCGATGAAGACCAGGCCATCTGGCGCGAAGCGTTCAAGACCGGCCTGCCGACCCTGTTCGGCATTGGTGCGTGGGGCCTGGTGGTGGGCATTGCGATGGTCAAGAGCGGCCTGACGGTGCCGCAAGCGCTGGGCATGACCCTGATCGTCTTCGGCGGTTCGGCCCAGCTGGCCTCGCTCCCCCTGATTGCGGCCGATGCGCCCATCTGGGTGGTGTTCGCCACCGCGCTGGTGGTCAATCTGCGTTTCGTCATCTTTTCCGCCTTGCTGGCCCCCCATTTCGCCCACCTGCCGTGGCAAAAGCGCTTTTTGCTCGGCTACACCGCGGGCGACCTGACGGTGGCCTTGTTCCTGCAGCGTTTCCCCAGCGAAGAACCGGCCCACGGCAAGGTGTCTTACCTCAAGGGCTTGCTGTATCCGAACTGGGTCTCGTGGCAGGTCGGCTCGATCGCCGGCGTGTTCCTGGGCAGCGCGGTGCCGACCGAGTGGGGCCTGGGCTTTGCCGGCACCCTGGCCATTCTCTGCATCATGATTCCCCTGACCATCAACCGGGCCGCCCTGTGCGGGGTGCTGGTGGCCGGCGCCACCGCCGTGCTGGCCAACGAACTGCCGTACAAGCTGGGCTTGCTGGCCGCCGTCCTGCTCGGCATGCTGACCGCCATGACGGTGCAGGAACTGAACGAAAAACGGACCCGGAAAGCCCTCGCCGCCAAGGGAGAGCCCCATGTCTGACCTCGACATCTGGATCACCATCGTGGCCCTGGCCTTTGCCACCGCCGCCACGCGCAGCTCGTTCTGGCTGATCGGCCACCACATCACCATCCCCAAGCGGGTCCAGGAAATGTTGCGTTTCGCCCCGGCCTGCGCGCTGGCGGCCATCATCGCACCCGACTTGTTTCTGGGTAACGCCGGGCAATTGCAATTGGACCTGGACAACTACAAGCTGATCGCCGGACTGGCCGCGACCGGCTATTACCTGCTGCGAAGAAATATGCTTGAAACCATCATTTTCGGCATGCTGTTCTTTACAGCATTGCGTATCTGGTTACAGTAGGGTTTTCGGGCTGGGCTTGCGGTAAAATAGCGTTCTTTCATCATTTGACTCGTGGATCGCCAATGCACGCTGTTCTGAATTTCACCCGTTTGCAAGACCTGATCGATCAAAACGCCCTGCAGGGCAAGCGCGTGTTCATCCGCGCCGACCTCAACGTGCCGCAGGATGACGCCGGCAAGATCACCGAAGACACCCGCATCCGCGCATCCGTGCCGGCGATTGCCGCCGCCATCAAGGCTGGCGCCGCCGTCATGGTCACCTCGCACCTGGGCCGTCCGACGGAAGGCGAATTCAAGCCGGAAGACAGCCTGGCGCCAGTCGCCGCGCGCCTGGCCGAACTGCTGGGCCAACCGGTCGAACTCAAGCAAAACTGGGTCGATGGTGTTGACGTCGCTGCCGGCCAGGTCGTGCTGCTGGAAAACTGCCGCGTCAACAAGGGCGAAAAGAAGAATGCGGACGAGCTGGCCCAGAAGATGGCCAAGCTGTGCGATATCTATGTGAACGATGCCTTCGGCACTGCCCACCGCGCCGAAGCGACCACCCACGGCATCGCGAAATTCGCGCCGGTGGTGTGCGCCGGCCCGCTGCTGGCCGCCGAACTGGACGCACTGGGCAAGGCGCTGGGCGCCCCCAACCGTCCGCTGCTGGCCATCGTGGCCGGTTCCAAGGTGTCGTCCAAGCTGTCGATCCTCAAGGCCCTGGCCGACAAGGTCGACAACCTGATCGTCGGCGGCGGCATCGCCAACACCTTCATGAAGGCCGTCGGCCTGAACATCGGCAAGTCGCTGGCCGAAGCCGAGCTGGTCGCCGAAGCGAAAGCCATCATCGACATGATGGCCGCGCGCGGCGCCCAGGTGCCGATTCCCGTCGACGTCGTGTGCGCCAAGGAATTTTTGCCAACGGCGGCGGCCACCGTCAAGGATGTGGCGGATGTGGCTGACGACGACATGATCCTCGACATCGGCCCGAAAACGGCGGCCATGCTGGCCGAGCAGATCGCCAAGGCCGGCACCATCGTCTGGAACGGCCCGGTCGGCGTGTTCGAATTCGACCAGTTCGGCGAAGGCACCAAAACCTTGGCGCTGGCCATTGCCGATTCCAACGCATTTTCCATCGCCGGCGGCGGCGACACCCTGGCCGCGATTGCAAAATACGCGATCAGCGATAAAATTGGCTATATCTCCACGGGCGGTGGCGCCTTCCTCGAATTCCTCGAAGGAAAAACCCTGCCGGCAGTTGAAATCCTGTTACAACGCAGTTCCCAGTAAGCCCACAGCGCAGCCCTCCCGGCTGCGCTTTCACTTCAAGGACACTCTATGTTTCGTGG
This sequence comes from Massilia pseudoviolaceinigra, assembly GCF_030846505.1. NCBI lineage: Bacteria > Pseudomonadati > Pseudomonadota > Betaproteobacteria > Burkholderiales > Oxalobacteraceae > Massilia > Massilia pseudoviolaceinigra. The sequence goes on from NZ_JAVCWL010000056.1 coordinate 16,081, forward strand.
TACCAAGATCGTCGCAACGATTGGCCCGGCTTCGACCGATTTCGATATTCTCGTCCGCATGATCGAAGCGGGTGTCGATGTCGTCCGGCTGAATTTTTCGCATGGCAAGGCGCAGGACCACATCGACCGCGCCAACCTGGTGCGGCGCGCCGCCGCCCAGTGCGGGCGCGAAGTGGCGATCATGGCGGACATGCAGGGTCCCAAGATTCGTGTAGGTAAATTTGAACAGGGCAAGATTTTCCTGGAAAACGGCGAGAAGTTCATCCTCGACGCCAAGTGGGGCGAGAACGGCGAACTGGGCAACCAGGAACGCGTCGGCCTCGACTACAAAGCCTTGCCGCGCGACGTGCGTCCCGGCGACAAGCTCTTGCTCAACGATGGCTTGATCGTGCTGGTGGTCGAGCGCATCCTGGCGCACGAGATTTTCACCGTCGTCAAAGTGGGCGGCGAACTGTCCAACAACAAGGGCATCAACCGCCAGGGCGGCGGCCTGACCGCGCCGGCCCTGACCGCCAAGGACATGGAAGACATCAAGACGGCCATGAGTTTCCAGGCCGACTATCTCGCCATTTCCTTCCCGAAAAGCGCGACCGACATGGAAATGGCGCGCCAGCTGGCCAATATCGCCGGCGAACCGTTCCACCACAAGCCGATGATGATCGCCAAGATCGAGCGCGCCGAAGCCATTCCCGTGCTGCAGGAAATCCTGGACGCTTCCGACGGCATCATGGTCGCCCGTGGCGACCTGGCGGTGGAAGTGGGCAACGCCGCCGTGCCGGCGCTGCAAAAACGCATGATCCGCATGGCGCGTGAATCGAACAAGCTGGCCATCACCGCCACCCAGATGATGGAATCGATGATCGTCAACGCCGTGCCGACCCGCGCCGAAGTGTCCGACGTCGCCAACGCCGTGCTCGACGGCACCGATGCCGTCATGACCTCGGCCGAAACCGCGTCCGGCCGCTACCCGATCGAAACGGTCGAAATGATGGCCGCGATCTGCCTGGAAGCGGAGCAGTCCGAGTACAACAAGCTCGACGCCGACTTCCTCAACGTGACCTTTACCCGCATCGACCAGTCGATCGCCTACGGCGCCCTGTTCACCGCGCACCACTTGCGCGTGAAAGCCATCGTGGCCCTGACCGAGTCCGGTTCGACCGCCTTGTGGATGAGCCGTCACAGCATCGATACGCCGATCTACGCGCTCACGCCGAGCACCACCACGCACCGCAAGGCTGCGCTGTACCGCAATGTGCGCGCCTACAACCTGATGCAGGAAGGCGACAGCACGGCGGTGCTCAAGCAGGCCGAGGATTTGATGGTCGCCAAAGGAATCGTCAAAAAAGGTGACATGATCGTCGTCACCTGGGGCGAACCGATGGGGCAGGTCGGCGGCACCAACGCACTGAAGATCGTGCGCGTCGGCGAGTTTGGTTAATTGAATTTCGCCGCGCCCCGGGTGGGCGCGGCATGCATCGAATGTGCGGCCGCGGCTGAATCACAGCCCCCGCCGCCGCTGTTCACAAGCGTTGCGCGCTACCCGCGCGGTCTGCGCTCCCGTGGCAGCAAAACCGGTTTCTATTGTTTGGAGTATTACCATGTCCCTCGTATCCATGCGTCAACTGCTGGACCATGCCGCCGAAAACGGTTATGGCCTGCCTGCGTTCAACGTCAACAACCTCGAACAGGTGCAGGCCATCATGGCTGCCGCCGACGCGGTCGGCTCGCCAGTCATCATGCAAGCGTCCGCTGGCGCGCGCAAGTATGCCGGCGAAGCCTTCCTGCGCCACCTGATCGATGCCGCCGTCGAAGCGTATCCGCACATTCCGGTCGTCATGCACCAGGATCACGGCCAGTCGCCGGCGGTCTGCATGACCGCCATCCGCTCCGGCTTCACCTCGGTGATGATGGACGGTTCGCTCGAAGCCGACGGCAAGAGCGTCGCTTCCTACGAGTACAACGTCGACGTGTCGCGTGAAGTGGTGAAATTCGCGCACTCGATCGGCGTGACCGTCGAAGCCGAACTGGGCGTGCTCGGTTCGCTCGAAACCATGAAGGGCGACAAGGAAGACGGCCACGGCGCCGACGGCCTGATGACCCGCGAACAGTTGCTCACCGACGTGGCGCAAGCCGCCGACTTCGTGCAGCGCACCCAGTGCGACGCGCTGGCAATCGCCATCGGCACCTCGCACGGCGCCTACAAGTTCACGCGCAAGCCGACCGGCGATATCCTCGCCATCGACCGCATCAAGGAAATCCACGCGCGCATCCCCAACACCCACCTGGTGATGCACGGCTCCTCGTCGGTGCCGCAAGAACTGCTGGCCATCATCCGCGAATTCGGCGGCGACATGAAGGAAACCTACGGCGTGCCGATCGAAGAAATTCAGGAAGGCATCCGTCACGGCGTTCGCAAGATCAACATCGACACCGATATCCGCCTGGCGATGACCGCGGCCGTGCGCAAGTACATGTTCGAGAACCCATCCAAGTTCGACCCGCGCGACTTCCTGAAACCTGCGCGCGAAGCGGCGACCGAGATCTGCAAGGCGCGCTTCCTGTCGTTCGGCTGCGAAGGCCAGGCCGCCAAGATCAAGGTCATGACCATGGACCAGATGGCCGAGCGTTACAAAAAAGGCGAGCTGGCCCAGATCGTGAAGTAAACTGCAGGATGTTTTGCAGTACGAATAAACCGTAACACCCGCACGCGCCTTTGGGCGCGTGTGTTTTTGTCCTGTCATTATCGCTGTTTTTTTGACCATCTTTCATCATGTACACAGGCAGCTGCCTCTGCGGCGCGGTCCGCTACGAAATCCACGGCGACGTTGACCACGCCAGTATCTGCTGGTGCACCATGTGCCAGAAGCAGCATGGCGCGGCCAACGGCCCCTATGCCAACGTGGCTTCCTCGGCACTGCGCATCGTCGCCGGGCTTGAGGCGATCACGCGCTACGCGTCCTCGCCCGGCGTGGAGCGTACGTTCTGCGGCGTGTGCGGCGCCAACCTGACCTGGCAGATGGCCGAGCACAGCAGCCGTATCGCCGTCACCCTCGGCACCTTCGACACGCCCTACGAAGGCCTGGTGACAGATGAATTGCATACCGATAGCAAGCCGGGCTGGCTGCCCTAACCACCTCAAGGATTCACATGTCTGGCGTTCTCGAAACAAACCTGAAGTCCCTGCCTTTCCTGCACCGTGGGAAAGTCCGCGACATTTACGCCGTTGGCGACGACAAATTGCTGGTCATCCAGACCGACCGCCTGTCCGCCTTCGACGTCATTTTGAATGAGCCGATCCCCGAAAAGGGCAAGATCCTGACGGCCATGTCCAATTTCTGGTTCGCCAAGTACAAGGACCTGATGCCCAACCACGACACCGGCATCGATCCGGTCTCGCTCGTGTCGCCCGAGGAACGCGCGCAGGTCGAAGGACGCGCCATCGTGGTCAGGAAAATGACCCCGCTGGGCATCGAAGCCATCGTGCGCGGTTACCTGATCGGTTCCGGCTGGAAGGATTACCAGAAAACCGGCAAGGTCTGCGGCATCGATTTGCCGGCCGGCCTGCAGGAAGCGCAAAAATTGCCGAACGTGCTGTTCACGCCATCGACCAAGGCCCCGGCCGGCGCCCATGACGAAAACATTTCGTTCGACGAAGCCCAGAAGATCGTCGGCGCCGACATCGCCACCCAGGTGCGCGACTACGCGATCAAGCTCTACACCGCCGCCGCCGAATACGCGGCCACGCGCGGTATCATCATCGCCGACACCAAGTTCGAATTCGGCCTGGACGAGCACGGCACCGTGCACCTGATCGATGAAATCCTTACACCGGACTCCTCGCGCTTCTGGCCGATGTCGAGCTACCAGGTCGGCATGTCGCCGCCGTCGTACGACAAGCAATTCGTGCGCGATTATCTGGAAACGCTGACCGACTGGAACAAGGCCGCGCCAGCGCCGACCGTGCCAAGTGACGTCATCGCCAACACCCGTGCCAAATACGTCGAAGCGCTCGAGCGCCTGACCGGCGAAACGCTGAAGGCTTGATGATGAGCACTCCAGAAAACAAACCCCTGGTCGGCATCGTCATGGGTTCCTCGTCGGACTGGGAAGTCATGCAGCACGCCGTCAACATGCTCAAGGACTTCGGCGTCCCGTTCGAAGCCCAGGTCGTTTCGGCCCACCGCATGCCCGATGACATGTTCGCCTACGCCCAAAGCGCCCGTGCGCGCGGCTTGCGCGCCATCATCGCCGGCGCCGGCGGCGCCGCCCACTTGCCCGGCATGATCGCGGCCAAGACCATTGTGCCGGTACTCGGCGTGCCGGTGCCGTCGCGCTATCTGTCGGGCAAGGATTCCCTGCTGTCCATCGTGCAGATGCCTAAGGGCATTCCGGTCGCCACCTTCGCCATCGGTGAAGCGGGCGCCGCCAACGCGGCGCTGGCGGCGGTTGCCATGCTGGCCTGCACGGACGACGCGCTGGCCGCGCAACTTGAGCAATTCCGCGCGCGCCAGACGGCCGCTGCCAAGGCTTCGGTCCTGCCAGTATGAGCAAGCAGCACTCTCCTTTTTTGCCGCCGGCCCGTCTCGGCGTCATGGGCGGCGGCCAGCTCGGCCGCATGTTCGTGCACGCCGCCCAGGCCATGGGTTTCAAGGTGGCCGTGCTGGAAGCGGCGCCCGACAGTCCTGCCGGGCACGCCGCCGACAGCCTGATCGCGGCCGATTACAGCGATGCCCAGGCGCTGGCCCAGCTGGGCCAGTCCTGCGTCGCCGTGACCACCGAATTCGAAAACGTGCCTGCCGACAGCCTGCGCCTGCTGGCCACGCACGCCTTTGTCGCACCGGGCGCCGACTGCGTGGCGATCGCCCAGGACCGGATTGCCGAAAAGCGCTTCCTGGCCGGCTGCGCGGCGCGTTCCGGGGTTCCCCCGGCGCCGCACAAGACCATTGCCACGCCGGACGATATCGATACCATCGAGGATTTGCTGCTGCCGGGCATCCTCAAGACGGTGCGCATGGGTTACGACGGCAAGGGTCAGGCTGTGGTCCGCACCCTTGACGACGTGCGCGCGGCCTTTGCCGCCATGGGCGGTGTCACCTGCCTGCTCGAAAAAATGCTGCCGCTGGCCTACGAAGTGTCGGTCCTGACCGCGCGCGGCGCCGATGGCGAGTCGGTGGTCTACCCGATCGCCGAAAACGTGCACCGCGACGGCATCCTGTTCACCACCACCGTGCCCGGCCCGAACGTGTCGTTCGATAGCGCCGCCAAGGCCCAGCAGGCCGCCAGGGTCATCATTGACGAACTGGCCTATGTGGGCGTGCTGTGCATCGAATTTTTCGTGCTCACCGACGGTTCGCTGGTGGTCAACGAAATGGCGCCGCGTCCCCACAACAGCGGCCACTACACGATGGATGCCTGCGTGACCAGCCAGTTCGCGCAACAGGTACGCGCCATGGCGCGCCTGCCGCTGGGCGATGTGCGCCAGCATTCGCCGGCCGTCATGCTCAATCTGCTGGGTGACATCTGGTTCGCGCCCGGCTCGGACAGCCCGTGCGAACCGGCCTGGGCCGAGCTGCTGGCGCTGCCCGGCGCCTGCCTGCACCTGTACGGCAAGGAAGCGGCGCGGCGCGGACGCAAGATGGGCCATGTGACCTTCATCGCGCCGACCCTGGCGCAAGCCCAGGCCCAGCTGGCCGCGGCTTGCACCATTCTCGGCATTCCGGCATGACGGGCGCTCCGCTCGACCTGCCCGCCATTACGGCGGCAGCCCGCCTGCTGGAGCAGGGCCGCCTGGTGGCCTTGCCGACCGAAACCGTCTACGGCCTGGGCGCCGATGCCGAGAATCCGGAGGCGGTGGCCCGCATCTACCAGGCCAAGGGGCGTCCGCAAGACCACCCGGTCATCGTCCACGTCGCGCCCGGCGCCGACCTGGGCTACTGGGCGAGCGCCATTCCCGCCGAAGCCGAGCAGCTGGCGGCCGCCTTCTGGCCCGGCCCCCTGACCATGATCCTCAAGCGCGCCCCCAACATTCCGGATGCCGTCTCGGGCGGCCAGGATACGGTCGGCCTGCGCTGCCCCTCGCACCCGGTCGCCATTGCGCTCTTGCAAGCGTTCAAGGGCGGCAGGGGAGGGGTAGCGGCGCCCTCGGCCAACAAATTCGGCCATGTCAGCCCGACCACCGCCCAGCACGTCATTGACGAGTTCGGCACTGACGGCACGGTTGATGCCGTGCTCGACGGTGGTCAGAGCGCGGTCGGGATCGAGTCGACCATCGTCGATCTGTCGCGCCTGGCGACGCATGGCCCGGTGCTGCTGCGCCCCGGCCACATCAGCGCCGAAGCGATCGCCGCCGTCATCGACGCGCTGCCGGCCGCTCCGGACGCGGCCGCCCCGCGCGCCTCCGGCACCCTGGAATCGCATTACGCGCCGCACACGCCGGTGGCCATGCAGGGCAGCCATGAGATTGCCGGCACCCTCGCACGATTGAAGGGCGCAGGAAAAAATGTCGCTTTGATACACTACTCGCACTTCCCGGATGTGTTCGCTGAGAGTCAGTTACCCACAAGCCCGGAAGGTTTCGCACACGCACTTTATGCGGCGCTACGCGCGATGGATACGGCCGGGGCCGACCTGATTCTGGTCGAAGCACCGCCGCAGGACGATGCCTGGCTGGGCGTAAACGACCGTTTGCGCCGTGCCGCGCATGGATCGACTGGCATCGTGCACGGCCTGCTCAACCACGAACCATTTTCCTGACGGATTAATCATGCGCCTCGCTTTCGCTGCCCTCCTCACCCTATCATTAACGGCTTGTGGAGGCAGCGACGACGCGCCAGCCCCGACGCCGACGCCCACGCCGACCCCGACTCCTACCCCGACACCGACCCCAACGCCGACCCCAACGCCGACCCCGGCGCCGGCCCGCAGCAGCGTGATCGGTGGCGGCGCCGCCGTGATGCCGGTCAGCGCCAACGGCGCCAACATCACGACCCTGGAGCCGGCCGTGTTCAGCAAGCTGCTCGACACGCTCAAGGGCGGCACCACCGCACTCACGGGCGACCTCAAGTGCGCCGTGACGACCTACAAGGTGCGCTACAACACCGTCGGCGGCGTCAACGAAGCGACCGACGCCAGCACCGCCATCATGGTGCCATCCGGCAGCGCTCCCGAGTGCAGCGGCGCGCGTCCGGTGCTGCTGTACGCGCACGGCACCACGTCCGACCGGAACTACGACATGTCGACCCTGAGCAGTACCGAGTCGCGCCTGGTCGCCGCCATGTTCGCCGCGCGCGGCTTCATCGTGGTCGCGCCCAATTACGCCGGCTACGACAGCTCGACCCTGGCTTACCATCCTTACCTCGATGCCGCCCAGCAATCGAACGACATGATCGACGGCTTGCGCGCCGCGCGCAGCGTGTTCGGCGCCGTCAAAACCAGCGACTCCGGCAAGCTGTTCGTGACCGGCTACTCGCAGGGCGGTTACGTGGCCGTGGCCACCCAGCGCGCCATGCAGAACCTGGCCGGCGAATTCAAGGTCACCGCCGCGGCCGGCATGTCCGGTCCGTATGCGCTGGCCCAGTTCGGTGACGACATGTTCAACGGCAAGCCAGGCAAGGGCAGCACCGGTTTCCTGCCGGCGCTGATCAATGCCGGTCAGCGTGCCAACGCCGGTGTGTACGGCGCCGCCAGCGACCTGTACGAAGCCCCGTTCGCCGCCGCGGTCGACAAATTCGCCAGCGGCGCCATCACCGTGGAAGAATTGCTCAAGACCCCGGGCTGGCCCGACAACGCCCTGTTCGCCAAGGATTCGCTGCCCCAGGCCGACGGCTACGGCGATTCTTTTGGCAGCGGCAACCTGTTCAAAACCAGCTACCGCAACGCTTACCTGGCCGATCTGAAAGCCCATCCGTGCAGCGTCACGGCCGGGGCCCCGCTGGCTTGCGCGCCCGAACATCCGCTGCGCAAGCTGTTCGTCAAGAACGACCTGCGCACCTTCGCCCCCGCGGCGCCGCTGCTGCTGTGCGGCGGCCATGAAGACCGCACCGTGTCGTACCTGAACACGCGCGCCGCGGCCGACTATTTCCGGGCCGGCAGCGCCGCGTCGATGGTCACCGAAGTCGATCTCGACGATACCCCGGGCAGCACCGATGCGTACCGCTCGGTGAAGGTCAACTTCGCCACCGCCAAGCTGGCCGTCAAGCTCGACGCCATCAAGAGCGGCGAATCGGGCGAGCGCGCCGTGGCCGACAACTACCACGCCGGTCTGGTGGCGCCGTTCTGCCTGAGCGCCGCGCGCGGTTTCTTCAACGCCGCGCTCGCGCCCTGATCGCATCGTCACCACGCCTAAATTAGCGCACGGTTGCCGGGAACGATTGATATAATCCGGCAACTTTTTTATGCTGCGCCTTCTGTTGCACTGAACTGACATTCTGCCAAGGTGTTTTCCTATACAAGTAAGGGGAAGACTGGCATATTAGTTAGGTAGGGAAAAGCACGGGCGTTCGTTTAATAAAAATATAAATTTCACCAGGAGACACAATGCGTCACACAAATTTTGCGCTGGCTTTGCTCACCGCAGCGGTACTGAGCGCTTGCGGCGGCAGCGAAACCGGCAATCAGGAACTGAAAACCAAATTCTCATCCCAGGTCTCGTTCGGCGACAGCCTCGCTGACGTGGGCACCTACAACGTCGGCACCGTCAAAAACCTCGGCGGCGGCAAGTACACCATCAATGGCGACAACACCGCCAAGAACCCTGCACTGACCGGCAAGAACTGGACCGAATTCATGGCGGCCCAGTTCGGCCTGCCCGCACCGTGCCCGGCCCAGACGGGCCTGGACGGCGACGCCAGCAAGGGCTTTTCGGTCCCGGTGGTCAACAACAACGCTTGCCTGAGCTATGCCCAGGGCGGCGCGCGCGTCACCAATCCAGTCGGGCCCGGCCACAAGCTGACCGGTTCGGCCATCGGCCAGCTGACCGTGCCGATCGCCACCCAGGTTGCCAACCACCTGTCGCGCAACGGCGGCAAGTTCAAGGGCGATGAAGTGGTGCTGATGATCGGCGGCGGCAACGACGCCCTGGCCATGCTGGGCGAACTGGCGGTCAACGCCCCGGCGGCCGGCAAGGCTGCTGGCAACAAAGCCTTCGCCGCCAACCTGACCGGCCAGCTCGCCGCCGGCGCGACCGATCCGGCCGCGGCCGCGCAAGCCATCGGCGGCGCCATCATGGCCGAATCGCAGCGCCCCGGTTCGACCCAGCAAAGCACCGTTGGCGCAGCCGTCCAGGCTGCCGCAACCCAGCCGGGCAACCAGATGGTCGGCCAGGAATCCGTGTACGGCCCGATGGTCGCCAAGGCCATGGCTGCCGCCGAAGCCGAAGGCGCCAAGGCCGGTGCCGCGTACGCCGCCGAGCAAGGACCGAAGATGATTGCCGCGATGGGCGTGGCAGGCGATGAAATGGCGGCACTGGCGAAAACCCAGGTGGTCGGCAAAGGCGCCAATTTCGTCGTCGTCAACAACCTGCCCGACCTAGGCCATGCCCCGGCGGCAACGGCGAAAGGCGCTCCGCAGGCGCTGATCATCGCCATGGTCGACAAGTTCAATGCCCACCTCAAGGCAGGCGTGTCTGGCGAATCCAAGATCCTGTATGTGGACCTGTGGGCCATCAGTAACGACCAGATCGTCAATCCGGCGCCGTACGGCCTGAGCGAAACCAAGAAACCGGCCTGCGGCGACAATGCCCTGGGACATACCTCCCTGGTTTGCAACGGCAGCAACACGATTGCAGGCGATGTCAGCCGCTACATGTTCGCCGATGACGTGCATCCGACCCCGTTCGAGAATTCGCTGATCGCGAAATACGTGGCCGAGCAGATGATCGTCAAAGGCTGGCTGTAAGCCGGCCGCACACATAATAAGAACCTGGAGAAAAAATGAAATTACGTATGAATAGCGTCGGCAAGGCAATTGCCGCGGCGGCCGTGATGGCAGTCGCGTCGGGCGCATCGGCGCAGTCGGCCGGCCAGTGGACCGCCAAGGGCGGTGTTGCCGAGATCACCCCGAAGGTCAAGAGCGGCGACGTCAGCGCGCCTGCGCTGCCGGGCACCAAGGCCGCCATCGGCTCCGATACCAAGCCGGTGTTTTCGTTTGCCTACGGCCTGACCGACAATGTGTCGCTCGAGCTGGACCTGGGCATGCCGTTCAAGCACACCTTGTACGGCGACGGCGCCATCAAGGGTACGGGCGAGCTGGGTACGGTCAAGGCACTGCCGCCGACCTTCCTGGTCCAGTACCGTTTCTTCAAGCCGGAAGCAATGCTGCGGCCGTACTTGGGCGCGGGCATCACCTACGCCTATTTCGCCAAGGAGACCGGTTCCGGGCGCCTGACCGCGATCAGCGACATCGGTGGTCCGCCGACTACCTTCAAGGTCAAGAACAAGCTGGCCACCAGCCTGCAGCTCGGCCTGGTGTACAACATCAACGACCGCTGGTTCGCGGACGTGGCGTACATCAAGAGCTTCCTCAAGACCAAGGTCGATTTCTCGTCGGGCCAGACGCAGGACCTCACGCTCGATCCGCAAGTGATCAGTGTCGGGATCGGCTACAAGTTCTGATGTAAAAAAAACCCGCTTCGGCGGGTTTTTTCATGGCGGGTACCTTGTTATCTCAGAATGCCGAAGGTGTTCGCCACCCTGACCGAGGCGGTTTTCAGCAACTGCGCGTCAAGACCGAGTTCGTCCCAGGAAAAATTGAGTTCGACCACGTGCGGCGTGGTCCGGCAGAAATCCGGATTGACGCGCACGATTTCCAGTGCCAGCGTGGATCTTCCCGGCGCACCTTTCGGCATGCGCACCTCGAAGTCTTCTTTCTTCGTGCAGCCGGTGGACTTGACCCACAGTGTCAGGCTTTTCTCGTCAAATCTGATACCGTGCAAGCGTTCCAGTTCTTCTTTCCGCGAAACCGAGGTGTCCATATTATTCTCCATTTGAAAGAATGCTCAAGTGAGCGAAGCGCTGCGCCCGCGGCGTCGCCATGGCATGCAGCTTCGTCTCCCTTGCCTTGGAGACGTGGCGTTAGCGAATGATAGAAAAAGCGCTGTCCCCGGCACTTAATCTGGATCACGATCCCGGCGGTCAGCCTCGGCCGCGGCGGCGTCCTGGACATGAATGAGGGACGAAAAAAAACCCGCCGTGGCGGGTTTTCTCATGTTG
>NZ_JAVCWL010000057.1:0-25863 GCF_030846505.1 Massilia pseudoviolaceinigra
TTCCCAATCCATCTATCAACCGCACAGCTGTTCATAAATCGTACGCGTCGGCCCAGCGCCGTCTTGAGCCAGCTGTCGAATTGATTGATGGTTGCATCACACCGCTGGGAAGCGCCGGGTTTTTAGGCAGGTGCCGGATGCCCGGGGCAATGCCAGGGGCAGAAACCCGTCAACACGGTTGACGGGATGATCGGCGATGTGGGCTAGGACATGGCGCAACCAGGCTTCGGGGTCGACATCGTTGAGGTTGGCCGTGCCTATCAGCGAATAGATGGCAAGTGGGCGTACGGCACGGAGGCCCCTGACTCAGCGCTTGCCGTTACTAACTCGAGATATCGAAATGTGAGTTATTGAACGTTGAGCGTGTATATTGCTCGCAATACGGATAATTTTCCATCTAAACCTTCTCATTGGATTTACATGAAACGACTTACTCTGGCAGCCGTCTCCTTTTCCCTCGTGCTTCTGAGCGGCTGCGCAAGCTCACCACCGCCTGCGCCGCAGTTCACCGAGTTGGCGGTCCAAAGCCTGCCTCCACCACCAGCGGACAAGGCGCAAGTCGTGTTCCTTGAGCCGATCAACTCGGTCCAGGGTATAGTCCCCGTTGGCCTGTTCGAGGTGAACGGCGCTACCCGTACCCACCTTGCCACGACCGGCTCGCACACCAAAGTCGCGCTTAACTTCACGCCGGGGCGCCATCTGCTGATGGCAGCACAGATTGGCATCAAGGCGCACTTTATGGAAATCAATGTCGAAGCCGGAAAGCGCTATTACGTGCTCGAGCGCTTCATCTATGGCAATGGATTCCAGCTGCGCCCTATACGGGTCAATGGCTCCTCGGACTACAGCGTGAACAGCACAGATTTCCCGTCTTGGAATTCAGTCACGCGTTTTGTCGCCATGACGCCTGCTAGTGTCGAGATATTCGAGAAACACAAGGAAAGCGTGAGTAAGACCCAAGCCGAAGGCTGGAGAGTCTGGAACGAAAAATCGCCGCAGCAACGTGCTGAATTAACGTTGAATCCAGAGGATGCAGTGGCGCACTAATCAGGTAAACAGAAATGCTACGCGCTCCTTGGCTCTGTTTTAATTTCGCTATCGAACGCACCAAATTGCGCGCTATATGTACGAATAGTCACCAGTAGCGTAAGCGTCCGCCCAGAACCGTATTGAATTGAGCGCCGTATTGCCTGATGATGGCATCACCCCGCTGGGAAGCCGCGTGTTTTGCACGCGGTGGCCAACTGCCCGGCGCAATGCCAGGGCAGGAACTCGTCGACGCGGTTGATGGGGTGATCGGCGATGTGGGCTGGCACACGGCGTAACCAGGCTCCCGGGTCAATCCCGACCAGGCTCCCGGGTCAATCCCGTTGAGTTTGGCCGTCCCGATCATTGAGTAAATTGCGGCCGCGCGCGCCGCCGCTGTCAGCACCGGCGAACAGGTAGTTGCGCCGGCCGATGGCGACGCTGCGCAAGGCGCGTTCGGCCGCCGAGTTGTCGATCTCGATCACGCCGTCATCGCAGTAGCGTACCAGTGCCGGCCACAGATTGAGCGCATATTGAATCGCCGCCGAGGTATCGGACTTGCGTGAGAGTTTCTCCAGCAAGGCGCGCAGCCAGTGCCCGAGCGTGTCTCGTCGCGCACGTAGGTCCACAGGCGCGCCGTCTTGGTTTTTCCATTGCCCGGCGCCAGGACCGGAATCGGCGTGTCGTCGGCGTGCCGCTTGGCCACTGCAAGGACATGGCGGCGGATCGTATCGACCAATGGACGCAGCAAGGCACTGGCCGCGCCAACCCAGCTCGCCAGCAAGGCACGGTCAAGTTCGACATCGTCGCGCGCCTAGATGACCGGATGACCGACTGGCGTCTCCGCAAGGACTACCGGCAATAAGGCGGGCAGTGCTGGCGCCGCATCGTCCAGCAATCCCGCGCGTAGATCGCGCCGCCATTTGAACACCATGTTCGCATTGACCTGATGAGCCAACGCCAGCTTCGAGACAGACATGCCGGGCTCGCAAGCCGCAACGGCGAGTCGGCGCTTGAACTCGCGTGCATAATTCGATTTGCCCTTGCGGTTGCCCGGCTTTACTTCTGTGTCCAAAGTAGTTCCCATCAAAAAGTAGTGGGAACTACTATGACGCGAACGGCAAACTACGTCCAGACGGTGCGGGCAAGACGCTTACATACATCCAACTTCACACCCATTTCATCCGCGCTTCACACCGCCGGGCTATCTTGGTTCCACAGACAATGTGGCTGAGATTCTTTTGAAATTGGGGAAATTGTGAGTATGAAACCGGAAAGACAGACGGCACAAGAGTCGCCTGCGTCACCAGGGAAAACGCGGCGAATAATCCTGAAACATCGGCGCCTCTTGGCCGGCCTTGCACTGCTGCTTCTGCTCGCTGCGGCGGGCGCTTGCTGGTGGGTATGGGAGCGCAATGGCGCCTATGGCTTCAATGTACTGTGGCGCCGCGGCGGCACCTACTGGGTCACTACCAAGACGGACGATCCACGCCTGTCGCCAGCGATGCGCATCGCTCTGACGGTGCCGGTCCCGAAGGCGACGTCGGGGCCGATGACGTGGAAAGAACATGAGCAAGGATTTGAAGTGGCCGAGCTGCCGGTCATGGCGGGCGGCCGTGAGGTCGATCGTATCCTGCTTGCGCGTATCGATACGTCGCAGTATCGCTTTGTCGTGCGCAATGCAGCGGACGGCGACAAGGGCATCGATGAATGGGAGCGCGCATTGCCGCAAGCGCGCTTGATCGTCAATGGCAGTTTCTATGGCTTGAAAGGTTTGCCCGACACCCCCTTCATCAGTGAGGGAACGGCGATGGGCCCGCGCGTATACAACGCCCGGGCCGGCGCCTTCGTCGCCAACCAGGATAGCGCCGGCGTCACGGATCTGCGCGATGGGAACTGGCAGCAGGCACTCGATGGGGCCAGCAATGCCATGGTCTCCTATCCACTCCTGATCGGGGAAGACGGCCAAACCCATGTGAGCACCGACAGCCGGTGGTTGGCTAACCGCAGTTTCATTGCTCAAGACAGGCAGGGGCGCATCATCATTGGTACGACCAAGGACGCCTTTTTCTCGTTGGCGCGCCTGGCGGCATTTTTGAAGGAATCGCCACTCGATCTGAAGGTCGCGCTCAACCTTGATGGCGGACCACTGGCTTGCCAGAGCGTGCGTTTGCCGGGTTATGAGCGCAAGCTGTATGCCTTGTGGGAGGCGCAGGTCGAAGGCGATCAGGTCAAGCTGCTCAGATGGCCATTGAGTAACGCGACCTGGGCGATGGCGGTTGTCTTGAGCGTGGAACGCAAGACCACCTAGCGCTTGCTACGACGTCACCCGGCTCAGGTGATGCGCGACCAGGGCATTGGCGTGTCCATGCCCGAGTTGATGCTCCGACTTGAGCCAGTTGACCATCTCCATGTGCTTCATTGGGCCCGCCGACTCAAGAAGGCCGAACCAATGCGCTACAGGATGCCCATACTTCGCCTCGATGGCGGGAAAATAGGAAGCAGGGCCTTTTATCTTGTCAGTCATGATATTTCTCCATTTGTGCCAGCGCGGAACGTCGCAGTAAACAGACGACGTTCCGGAACTGCCGAAATCGACATGCAAGGCCAAGAAACGGAAATACCTATAAAAGGCGCTGCCGTATCCGGCTTGCTTACCTGCCGAGTATCGCTGCTCCGTCCATCGCACCTGCCGCTACCGGTACCTTCGCATGCTCGACAGCCATGCGCAGCATGGTCGGCGTTACATACGCGCGGTGGGTGCGGTCGATCGCCCACATATAAAAGCGTCCGAACAGGTTCTTGCAGCGCACGCGCGAGCCAAGGCTGAACTCCACCTGGCCGCCCTTGACGATGCGCGCCGCCACGCAGGAGCGGAACGACAGATGCTTGTCGTCCGCGCCCAGCACCACTTGCGCGCGCGTATTATGTTCGTCCGTGCTTTGCTCGAGAACTGGAAAACGATTCGCGAACAGACGGCTTTTATCGGGCGAGAGCAGCGACGATACCGGACAGCCCAGAGACGAGGTCCGCAATCCCATCGGCCGTACCAGCACATTGCGCACGGCCATCATGCGCGTGACGCCGCGCGGCCGATTTTCCATGAAGCCATCGAGCAGGCGGGTCAGCAGCGCCGTCGCATTGCTCTCCTGAAAACTGGACAGCGGCATGGTCAGGGTAAACGTATCTTCATGATGAAACGGCGTGCCCTCGAATTGCTTCAGCAGCAACGATCCGGCCGGTGTGGCATCCAGCTCGCGCACCTCACTACCGTCGCCGTGATGCGACACAAAGCCCTTCGAGCGGCGCCACGCACCCCATTTGCCGAGAATCGTGCCGACGGTGCCGCGTGCCGTGTAGCACATCGCGCGTTGCAAGGTGCCCGGCGGCGCTTCCAGCGACAGGTCGACGGTCGCGACTTGCCCCTTGGCCATTGCCGCGTCCAGCAAATCGGCCACTTCCTGCGGCAGAAGCGAGGTCAGCGAGGGAATGCTAGCTTCGTTTGCCATGACCTGTTGCCGCAGGTCGTCGGACAAGTCGCCGCCGAGCTCGTTGGTGTGGCAGGACAGCGCGAAAAACACCGGATGCGGGCTGTTGCGCGTCAGTGGCGCGAACTGGTGCCAGGTCTCGCCGCCGAAGCGCACGGTGAACATGCAGTCCGGCGGGATATTGATGCATTGAAGCGCGCGCAGGAAACTTTGCGGGTCTTCATCAATCTGCGCCGTGGACGCGCTCGAAAAGCGCAACTGCGCGCCGCCGCTGCCGGAAATTGCCGTGAAAATGCGATGCCCGGCGTGCCGGTGGAAAGGGTGCCCTTTGGGGCCGACAACGAAGGAATACAGCGAGGTCGGATCGCCTTTATCGAAATTGGTGCCCCCCAGCTTGGCCGATGGCTCGTCAAGCTCGTCGACAAATTCCTGATGTTGCTGTTGTCGCGCCGATACGCTGGCAAACAAATGATTACCCGAGCCATGTACCAGTTGCGCGATCAGCGACACTTCGACCGGCAGTCCCCCCGAGCTGGACGGAATCCGAACCGAAGGAAAGGTTCGCACGACCTTAATCATTGATAACATGGCACTTCCACAGATTAAATTATTGCTCACATTCTACACATGTAGTCTGAGCGTCAACCGCGCAAAGTGCGCTCCGGTGACGTTTTTGCAACAATTGGAAAATGCCTTATTTTATAGCACACAGCGCGTCGTACAAGGGACGCGCGGCTTGCGCAATGCGCTCCAGGCTGGCCTCGCGCAGTTGCTTGGTGTCCACCGTGTTTGTGCTATCGAGCCCCGCCCAGCGCAGCAGCGCGGCGCAGGCTTGCGGGTGGTCGAACATGCCGTGCAGGTAGCTGCCCAGGATCTGGTCGTCGCCTGAGCGCGCACCTTCGGCTCGGCCGTCGATGCGGAACGCCGGCGTATCGAGTGCAGCGCCACTGGAGACGCCCATGTGAATCTCGTAGCCTGCCACGTCGGCATCGGCGAAGGCGCAGCGGCCCGTTACCTGCGCCAGGCGTTTTTCGGTGGTCAGCTCGGTGCGCATGTCGAGCAGGCCGAGCGCCTCGGTCATGCCGCTCTCGCCTTCCACCCCATGCGGGTCGGCCACCTCGCGCCCCAGCATCTGGAAGCCGCCGCAAATCCCGATCACCTTGCCGCCGTAGCGCAGGTGCTTGTCGATATACGGTCCCCAGCCCTCGTCGAGCAGATAGGCCAGGTCGCCGCGCGTATTTTTGCTACCCGGGATAATCAGCAGGTCGCACGCCGGCTTGGCCTCGTTCTGGCGCACGAACTGCAGGTCCACATCCGGATGCACGCGCAGCGCATCGAAATCGGTGTGATTGCTCATGCGCGGCAGCGACGGCACGACCACCTTGAAGGCCCCGCGCGAAGCCTGCACCGCCTGCACCGCGTCTTCCGCATCGAGGAACAGCCCTTGCAGATACGGCAGCACCGCCAGCACCGGTTTGCCGGTCTGCTGTTCCAGCCAGTCCAGGCCCGGTTCCAGCAGCGAGATATCGCCGCGAAAGCGGTTGATCACAAAACCGATGGTCCGGTCACGCTCGCTCTGCGACAGGCACGAAAGCGTGCCGACAATGTGCGCGAACACGCCGCCGCGGTCGATGTCGGCCACCAGGATCACCGGGCAGTCCACCGCCTCGGCAAAACCCATGTTGGCGATATCGCGGTCGCGCAGGTTGATCTCCGCCGGGCTGCCCGCGCCTTCCACCACGATCGTCTGGTACTGCTGGCGCAGGCGCGCGTACGATTCGAGCACGGCGCCCATCGCCACCGTCTTGTACTGATGGTAGTCGCGCGCATTCATCTCGGCGCGCACCTTGCCGTGAATGACCACCTGCGCGCCGATGTTACTCGATGGCTTGAGCAGCACCGGATTCATGTCCGTGTGTGGCGCCACGCCGGCGGCAATCGCCTGCAGCGCCTGCGCCCGGCCGATCTCGCCGCCGTCGGCCGTCACCGCGCTGTTCAAGGCCATGTTCTGCGGCTTGAACGGCGCCACCGTGACGCCTTCGTTTTTCAGCAGGCGGCACAGGGCCGCCACCACGGTACTCTTGCCCGCGTCCGATGTGGTCCCCTGCACCATCAGCGTGTGATAAGGAAAGCCGCTCATGGCTTGGTACGGCGCAGGCGCACGATATCGAGTTTTTCGCACAGCAGTTCGGCGCCGGCGACCATGCGCGGACCCGAACGATTGAGCAGGTTGCCGTCAATGCTGAACAGGTTCCCGCGCTTGACCGCCGTCGTGGTGGCATATGGCTTCCAGAGATGGAGACCGACGTCCGTGGGACTGCGTTCGCCGCTGAACAGCGCCTCCGGATCTTCCTGCAGCACGGCTTCCACGGTGACGACGGGCGCCGTGACTTTCAGCTTGCCGAATACGTTCTCGCCGCCGCACAGGCGCATGGCATCGCTCAGGATATGGCCGTCGTTGAGCGTGTAGAGCGGCTTGTCCCACACCTGGTAAAACATGCGCACCGGTGCGCGCTTGGCATATTTGAGCTGCAGCGCGCCGAGGCGCTTGCGCAGATCGGCCGCCGCGGGAGCTGCAACCGCCTCTGTGCCCATCAGCTTACCGAGGCGTATCAGGTTGGTGGCGATGTCATCGAGTTTGCGTGGCTCGCTGTGGAACAGGGGGATGCCGAGCGCGCGGATCTGATCGATCTGGCGCTCCGAACTGCCATGCAGCCAGACCACGATCAGGTCCGGCTTGAGGGCTGCGATGCGCTCCATGTCGATTCCGCTGTTGCTGCCCACTTGCGGCAGGTGCTTGGCCGCTTCCGGATAATCGCTGTAGGCGACGGCGGCAATCAGGCGCTCCGCTCCGCCGGCCGCGTACAGCATCTCGGTCACATGCGGCGCCAGTGCAATGACGCGCTGGGCGGGCTTCTGCAAGGTCACCGGCTTGCCATCGTCGTCATGAACCGTGATGGCTGCGCTGGCATTCAATGCAATCATGCCGGCAAGGGCAGCAAACAATATTTTCATCGTGATCCTCGGTTCCATTCTTCCAGTGCGAGCGCCAGGCGCCGCCATCCATTTTCGTCTAAAGGCAAGCCAAGGCGAATGCCCCGCGCCGCCTTGGGAAAAAGCCGCACCCAGATTCCGCGTTCGGCCATGTGCTGCCAGAATGCCTCCGGCTGCGCTTCCGGCCACCATTGAAACAGGTCGGTGCCGCTCGACGCGATGCCATTCGCAGCGAGCAGCGTTCGCAAGCGCGTGCCTTCGCTGGCAAGCCGCGCGCGCATCGTTTCCTGCCACGCAGCATCGCCCAGCGCCGCCGTTGAAACCTGCTGCGCCGGACCGCTGACCGTCCACGGCCCGAGCAAATCGGCGAGCTGCGACAGCAAGGGCGCATGCGCGCCCACAAAGCCCATGCGCACGCCGGCCAGGCCAAAGAATTTTCCGACCGAGCGCAGCACGATCAGGCCGGGACGGTCGCTGTGCGCGGCCACGCTTAGGTGCGGCGCCGTGTCGCCAAAGGCTTCGTCCACCACCAGCCATCCACCGCGCCGGCCCAACTGCGCGGCCCAGTCCAGCAAGCGTACCGGCTCCACTGTGGCGCCGGTCGGATTATTCGGATTACACAGCACCAGTACATCGCATTCTGGCAGCGCCGCATCGAGCGCGTCGTATTCCACCTCGCGCATGCTGTGCCCATGCCTGGACCAGTGATGCGCGTGTTCGGCATACGAGGGCGCGGCCACCACCACGCGCGATGGCGCCCGTAGCTGGGGCAGCGCCTGGATCGCGGCCTGCGTGCCGGCTACGGCCAGCATGCGCGGCGCACCGTAGAAGGCGCTCGCCGCCCGCACCAGTTCAGGATCGGTCTCCGGAAGGCGGTGCCACGCATTGTCCGCCAGTTGCGGCGCCGGATACCATGTGGGGTTCAGTCCCGTCGACAGATCCAGCCAGTCAGCCAGTGGACGGTTGAAGCGAATCGTCGCCGCGCGCAGATTACCGCCGTGTTCAAGCATGGAATGCTCCCGTCAATAGCGCCACCGCTGCGGCCACGCCAAGCCACAGCAGCGCGGTGGCACGCACCAGCTTCCAGGCGCGCGCGATATCGCGCGCTTGCGCGGCGCGCCCGCGTCCCAGCGGAGGGCGCTGTTCGGCCACGCCGTCATAGGTGGCGCTGCCGCCCAGCGCCAGGCCCAGCGCGCCGGCGCCGCTGGCCATCACAGGGCCCGCGTTCGGGCTTGGCCAGCCCGGCGCCTGCGCGCGCCAGCATTCCCAGGCGGCGCGCCGGTGATCGGCCAGCAGCACATACGAGAGCGCGGTCAGGCGCGCCGGAACGTAATTGAGTACATCGTCGATGCGCGCCGCCGCCCATCCGAATTGCAGAAACCGGGTGCTCTTGTAGCCCCACATTGCGTCGAGCGTGTTCGCCAACCGGAACAGCAGCGCGCCGCCGCCGCCGGCGACCACGAACCAGAACAGGGTGCCGAACACCGCATCGTTGCCATTTTCCAGCAGCGATTCGGCGCTGGCCTTGGCCAGGTCGGCTTCGCTGGCGCTGGCGGTATCGCGGCTGACGATGCGCGCCGTCAGCAGGCGCGCCTGCGCCAGGTCGCCGCTTTCCAGCGCCTGCGCTATCGGCAGGTTATGGTCGCGCAGGCTGCGAAAACCCAGGCAGAAGTACAGCAGGACAGCGTGCGCGGCCAGCCCTGTGCCAAAGCACAGCAGCGCGCCCAATGCCGCCAGCGGCAACACCGCCAGCGCCCACGCCAGCATGCCGCGCGCAAAGCGTTTGTTCCCGCGATTGAGCGTGCGCTCGATGCGGTTGGCCAGATTGCCGAAGCCGACCAGCGGATGGAAGCGGCGCGCTTCGCCCAGCAGCAGGTCAAGCAGCACGCCGCCGGCGAGCAGCAGCGCCACCTGCGCCAGCGTCAGCCCACTCAGCATGCCTGGCCTTTCAGCGTGAGCGGCATGCCGGCCACGATGAACAGGGCGCGGTCGCACACCTTGGCCACGGCCTGGTTCAGCCGTCCCGCCTCGTCGGTGAAGCAGCGCGACACGGCGCCGTAAGGAACGATTCCGAGCCCCACTTCGTTCGATACCAGGATCACGTCGCCCGGCGCTTCCGGCAGGGCGGCCAGCAGCGTGTCGCACTGTTCGTAGAAAACGTCCGGCAGATCGATCACGCCTACTTCCGGGAAGTCCTGGTCGACCGAGAAAATCAGGTTGGTCAGCCACAGGGTCAGGCAGTCGACCAGCACCAGGGTATCTGGCTCGCTGCAGCGCAGGATCGCGTCGCCGAGCAGCAGCGGCTCTTCGATGGTGGTCCAGCTTCCCGGGCGGCTCGACCGGTGGGTTGCGATGCGCTGCGCCATTTCACCATCGCCGGGGCGGGCGGTGGCGAGGTACACAACCTCCTTGCCCGATTCGAGCGCGAGTTTTTCGGCGTACGAGCTTTTGCCGGAACGGGCGCCGCCCAGGATCAGCGTGGTCGTCATGCCTCGCTCCTGGAAAACAGGGCCGCCACCGCAGCCGGACAGGATGGAAAGTAGGCGTGGAAATAGGATGCCGTCAGCGAGCCGGCGCGGTACACCGCTTCGCCGCTGGCGCCGCTCGGATGCTTGACCGTGTGCGCCATTGGTGGAACGGCGGTTTCCAGCTTCGAGTAGTGAAAGGTATGCCCGCGCAGCAGGCCGTGCGGCGTCTCCAGCCCTTGCGATCCGAGACCGGCGATGCGCGCCTGCATCGTCACACTGCCTTCGAGCAGGCCTGCCATCGGCCACACCGTGCCCGCCTGGTCGGCCAGCGAATCTGCCAGCGCCATCATGCCGCCGCATTCCGCGACAATCGGCATGCCTGCCGCATGCACGGCGCGGATCGATGCGCGCCAGCGTGCGGCACCAGCCAGCGTCTCGCCGTGCAGCTCCGGATAGCCGCCGGGCAGGTACACCGCATCGGCCCGCGCCGGTACCGCATCGTCGGCCAGCGGCGAAAAGAAGGCGAGGGTGGCGCCCAGCGCGCGCAGGGTGTCCAGGTTGGCCGGGTACAGGAAGGCAAAGGCGGCGTCGCGCGCAATGGCGATGGTACGCCCCGCCAGCAGCGCGGCCGGCGCGTCCACGCGCGCGGTAAGGTCGATGCGTGTGCTGCGCAGTTGCGCCCAGGCGGCGTCGTCGAACTCCAGCTGGTCGGCCAGCAGGTCGAGCAGGCCGTCCACATCCTGCACTTCGGACGGCAGCACCAGGCCCAGATGGCGTTCGGGCAGGGTCTTGGTCTGGCGCGGCAAAATGGCGATGAGTGGAATGTCGCGCATCGAAGCGGCGACCATCGCCCCGTGCCCCTTGCTGGCGACGCGGTTGGCGATCACGCCCGCCATCTCCACCGGGCCGTAATCGCGCAGGCCGTGTACCAGCGCGCCGGCGGTTTGCGCCATGGCCGAGGCGTCGATCACCGCCATCACCGGCAGGCCGAACTCGCGCGCCAGGTCGGCCGACGAGGGCGTGCCGTCGTACAGGCCCATGACGCCTTCGATCAGGATCACATCGGCTTCCAGCGCGGCTGCGGCCAGCTGGCTGCGGCATTGTTCGCGCCCGACCATCCACAGGTCGAGCGAGCCGACTTGCGCGCCGCTGGCGCGTTCCAGCAGCATGGGGTCGATAAAATCGGGGCCGCATTTGAAGACGCGCACGCGCTGGCCGCGCCGCACCAGCGCGCGCGCCAGGGCGGCCGTCACCGTGGTCTTGCCCTGGCCGGACGACACGGCGGCCACCAGCAGCACGCGCACGTCTGCGTGGTCGCCCATCAGAACTCCGTCCCGGCCTGCGCCGCAATGCCGGCCTTGAATGCATGCTTGACCACCGTCATGTCGGTCACCGTGTCGGCAATCGCAATCAGTTCGTCCGGCGCGCCGCGCCCGGTGATGACGACATGCTGCATGTCCGGCCGGTCGAGCAGGTCGGCGATGACGGCGTGAACGTCGAGGTATTTGTACTTGAGCGCGATATTGAGTTCGTCGAACAGCACCAGGCCGATCGTCGGGTCGGACAGGAAGCCCTTGGCCAGCGCCCACGCTTCCTCGGCTTTTTCGATGTCGCGCTCGCGGTTCTGGGTGTCCCAGGTGTAGCCTTCGCCCATGGCGTGAAAGCTCACTTCGCCGGGAAAGCGGCGCAGGAATTTTTCTTCGCCGGTCGACATCGCCCCTTTGATGAACTGGACCACCGCCACCTTCATGCCGTGCCCCATTGCGCGCACCACCATGCCGAAGCCGCTCGAACTTTTACCCTTGCCGTTGCCGGTATTGACGATGATGATGCCAATTTCCTTCTGCGCCTCGGCGATCTTCTGGTCGATGATGGCTTTCTTGCGTTCCATGCGGACGCGGTGGCGTTCATTGAGTTCGCTGTTTGCGGTGTCGTCGATCATGCGGATTCCTCGGTTGGGATGAAAATACGGCGGGCGCCGTGGGGAAGGACTTCAATCGGGTGGCCCAGGTAGCGGCTCAGGACCGGCGCTTGCATCACCTCGTCGACCGGGCCGGCCAGCCATTCGCCGTCGCCCATCATCAAGAGCGCGTGGCTCGACGCCTGGTGCGCCAGGTTCAGGTCGTGGCCGATCATCACGGCCGTCTTGCCCTGCTCGCGGCACAGCTTTGCCAGCAGGCGCATCACGCTGTGCTGGTGCGCCAGGTCGAGCGCATTGGCCGGTTCGTCGAGCAGCAGCAGGGGCGTATCCTGCGCCAGCATGGCGGCAATCGCGACGCGCTGGCGTTCGCCGCCGGACAGGGTGCGCACGTCGCGCTCGGCCAGGTCGGCCACTTCCATCGATGCCAGGGCGGCGTGCGCGATGGTGTAGTCGTCGCTGCCTTCCCAGTAGCGGTTGGCGTGGTAGGGATGGCGTGCAGCCAGCACGGTTTCGATGGCGCGGTAGGCAAAGGCGTCGCTGCGCGCCTGCGGCAAGAAGGCGCGCTGGCGTGCCAGCTCTTCGAGCGTCCAGTCCTTGAGCGGGCGCCCGCCGATGGCGATGCTGCCGCCATCGGGCTCGCGCAGGCCGGCCAGGGTGCGCATCAGCGTGCTTTTGCCGGCGCCATTGCGGCCGATGATGCACCACGATTCGCCGCCGCGCACCTGCCAGTCGAGGTTTGCCACCAGCGTGCGGCTGCCGGCGGTGAGAAGGAGTTGGCGCGCTTCGATCATCATGAGCGGTTCAGCCGGTGAAGTTGATACAGGAAGACGGGTGCGCCGATCAGCGCGGTGATGACGCCCACCGGCAGCTGCTGCGGCGCGAGCACGGTGCGCGCCAGCGTGTCGGCCAGCACCAGGAAGGCGCCGCCGGCCAGCGTGGCGGCGGGGATCAAGAGGCGGTGATCGGGTCCGCAGGCGAAACGGCAGGCATGCGGCACGATCAGGCCGACGAAGCCGATGCTGCCGGCGCTGGTGACGGCGCTGGCGGTCAGCATGCCGGAACAGAAAAACAGGCCCTTGCGCAGCGCGCTGACGGGAATCCCAAGGGTGGCGGCGGCTTCCGCGTGCAGCGCCAGGACGTTCAGCGACCGGGCGCTGCGTAGCGCGAAGGCCAGGCCCACGGCCAGCACGATCCACGGCAGCGGGCGCAAAGGGGCGCCGGCGATGTCGCCGATCATCCAGAAAATCATGCTGCGCAAGCGGCTTTCGGGCGCGATCGAGAGCATCAAGGTTACCAGCGCGATGCAGGACGTGGACAGAATCGCGCCGGTCAGCAGCAGCAGGGACGAGCCGCCTTCGGCCGCCGCATTGCCGCGCAAGTCGCGCCGCGCCAGCAGGTACAGCAGCATCGAGACGGCCACCGCGCCCACGAACGCGGCCAGGTCGACCATCCACATGGCCCACATGAACAGCAGCGCGGCCAGCGCGCCGACCGAGGCGCCGGCCGAGATACCGAGCACATACGGCTCGGCCAGGGGATTACGCAGCAAGGCTTGCATCATCACGCCGGCCAGCGCGAGCGCGCCGCCGGTCACAAACGCGACCAGCGCGCGCGACAGGCGCAGGTCGAGCAGGGTGGCGGCCAGGGTCGAGGTATCGCCTTTCGCAAGCGCCATCAGCGCGCCCGGCATCTCTGCCAGCGGGACCGGCACAGAGCCGACCATCCCGGCGACCACCAGGCTTGCCAATGCCAGCAAGGAGAGCGCCGTGATGACGACGCTGGCCCGGTGGCGCATGTTGCGAAAGAACGGATGCATGCGATTCCTATTTACTGCCGTAACGGACGCCGGCAAACACCTGACGGCCGGTGGTGGCGTAAGTGCGCGCCAGTTCGTACTGTTTGTCGGCGACGTTGTTCAACCGTAGCACGGCCGACCAGTCGGGTGCAAAGCGGTACTCGGCAAACAGGTTTACCAGCCCGTAGCCGGGCAGCGTGTTGCGGTTGGCCAGGTCGTCGAAGCGCTTCCCGGACAGCTGCACGCCTGCACCGGCAACCAGCGCGCCCGCCGTGTACTCGATGGCGAACTTTGCGTGGCGCTTGGCGCGCCGCTGCAGGTTCTTGCCGGTGGTGTCGTCGCGCGGGTCTTGCAGGTCGAGCGAGCCGCTCATGTCGAAGGCGCCCACGTGGGTGCGCGCGCCGAGGCTGATGCCCTCTAACGTGGCGCGGTTGACGTTGTAGGCGCAGCCGTACGGATGCGTATCCTGCTGGACCGGACATGTGGTGGTGTTGACCAGGAGGTCTTTCAGGCGGTTGCGGTAGTAGACCGCGCTGGCTTCAAGCGTGCCATCGTTGTAATACACGCCGCCTTCGACGTTCTTGCCTTGTTCGGGCTTGTTGATGTCGACCCCGTAACCCGGGTAATACAGTTCGTTGAAGGTCGGTGCGCGAAAGCTGGTGCCGGCGCTGGCGTTCACGCGCAGCGCGCGCGTGAGTTTGTAGCCGTAGCCGGCGCCGCCGGTGACCTTGTTGCCGTACTGGGTGCTGTCGTCGCGCCGCGCGCTGGCGCTGGCCAGATGGTTGCCGCGCTTGAGCGAGTAGGCCGCAGCCACGGAATTGGTCGCGCGGCTGGTGTTCAAGGCGCGCGTGGTGTCGGCGAACACGTCTTCCACCCGGCGTTCCAGAACCAGCTGCAGCAGGTCGCTGCCCAGGGCGATGTCGTTCTGCATGCTGTAGGCGTGCAGGCGCGTGTCGATGCGGTTGCTGCTCGTCGCACTGGTGAAGTTGACCGATTTGTCGTCGGCCTCGGATGCCTGCAGGCTGACTTTCCAGTTGCGCGTGATCTCGTGTTTCGAGTACACGGCGATGTTGTCCATGTTCTGCACGCTGCGCACGTCGAAGGGACCTGCGCCCGCATCGTACTGCGACTTGAGGTGGCTGTGCAGGTACAGCAGGCCCGCTTCGTGGCCCTTGGCCAGCACGATGCCCAGCTGGCCGGTGGCGCTGTCGCGCGTATAGCCGTCGTTGTCCTGGTTGTAGGAGAAGTTGCCCGGTTTGGTGGCCGAGAAGCCGTCATCCTTGTCCTTCGACACACCGAACGCGTAGCTGATGCTGTTCTCGCCTTCGCTGGCGCCGGCCACGCCGAACGCCATCGAGCGCGCCTTGTCGCTGCCCGCTTCAACAGCGGCTGTGACGTTTGGCGCTCCGGCGCCGCGCCGGGTGAAAATCTGCACCACGCCGCCGATGGCGTCGGCGCCGTACATGGTGGCCAGCGGGCCGTAGACGATTTCGATGCGGTCGACGTTCGCCAGCGGCAGGGTGGCCCAGTTGGCGATGCCGATCGTGGACGAGCCAATACGCACGCCGTCGACCAGCACCACGGTCTGCTTGGCGTCGCCGCCGCGGATGAACACTTGCGATGCGGCGCCCGGACCGCCGTTACGCGTGATCTCGATGCCGCGCTGCTTTTGCAGCAGTTCGACGACGCTGCTCGCACCGGAACGCGCGATGTCGGTGGCGCTGATCAGCACATGGTCGCTCAGCACGTCGCTGGCCGGCTGCGGCGCGCGCGTGGCGGTGATGATGACGGCGGCAACGGCCGTATCGGCGGCGCTGTCGGCCAGGGCATAAGGGGAAGTAAAAGCTAGCGCGAGCGACGTCAGGGCCGCGTGGCGTACAACAGGAAAGGTCATGACAAATCTTCAGTGAGTGCGATTGCGAGCAACCGGCCGACGTCCCCGTTGGCCAGATTGAAAAGGAACGCGCAGATCCTGCACGTTCCCACCTGTCCTGGCCGGTATCCGGGCTGGCAAATGCGGCCGTCTCACCTTCCCATGCCAAATGCACAGTGGTCGTTCGAGACGGCTCGTCGCCATGTCAGCGACATTTGCTTACCGTTGCGGGGGCAGCACACGTTGGCCTGTTGCAGGCTTCGTGTTTCCCAGTTTAACTGCGCTCATGGACATGGGCGCGGGCACCAAAACCCGATAATTATACACAGTCGATGATGACGGTCTCGCCGTAGGCGATGGCGTGGGGACGTTGCGCCGCCTCCAGCGCCATGGTCTCGGGCGCCAGGCCGCGTGCGCGCGCCGACAGCAGGCGGATCGTGCCGGCGTGGCAGATGACGATGGCGCAGGGCGCTTGCGCATGCATGCAGTCGGCATAAAACGCGGACACGCGCTGCGCCATGTCGGTCACGCTTTCGCCGCCGCCGGGGCGGTAGCGGGCCATGTCGGCGGCCCAGGCGTCGACGCCGGCACGGTCGATGTCGTCCCAGCGGCGCATTTCCCAGTCGCCGAAATCGAGTTCGGCCAGGCGCGCGTCATACCGCACCGCCGCGCCGCCGATTGCCGCGGCCAGCATGGCGCAGCGCCGCAGCGGGCTGGAAAATACCGGCGCGCCGGCGGGCAGGGTGGCGCGCAGGGTAGGCAGGGCCTGCGCCTGCAAATCAGGATCGACAGCGAGGTCGGTGCGCCCGTAGCACACGCCGGACGCTACTTGCGGCGCCAGGTGGCGCACCAGGTACAGGCGCATTCTCAGCCCCAGAGGCCGTGATGGAAAAACGCCAGCAGCGCCAGGTAGATGACCACTTCGGCCACCTGCTGCACCGCGCCCAGGCAGTCGCCGGTGTAGGCGCCAATGCGGCGCAGGCACTTGGCGCCCAGCCACCACGCCACCAGTGCGGCCCCGGTCACGCTGGTGAGCAGCGCAAGCCAGGGCAGCATGCCGGCCGTGGCCAGCGCCAGTGCAGGCACGCCGGCGCAGGCGCAAGCGATGCCGAATTCGCGGTTGCTCATATGCTGGGCCATTGGCTTGGCCTTGCCATCGGCGCGCGCATATTCCATTTCCCAGATCAGGCTCACCGCGGCCAGGCGCGACAAAGGGTGGGCGATGAACAGGGCGGCGATCGCGGCGGGTACGGACAGAAACGACAGCAGCGCGCACTTGAGCGCCACCGTCAGCCCCATGCCGACCGCACCGTAGGTGCCGATGCGCGAATCCTTCATGATCTCCAGCACCCGCTCGGTGCTCAAGCCGCCGCCGAAGCCGTCGCACATGTCGGCCAGGCCGTCCTCGTGGAAGGCGCCGGTCAGGTAGATCGCCGCCGCCGTCGACAGCAGCACCGCCACCGGGGCCGGCCATAGCAATGATGCGCCGGCATACACCGCCGCGGCCACCGCCGCCACCACCACGCCGACCAGCGGAAAATAGCGCGACGCATGGTGCAGCCAGGACGGGTCGAATCCGACCCAGCCCGGAATCGGCACGCGGGTGAAAAATTGCAGCGCGATGAAGAACAGCCGGCACTGGTGGACGATGCTGGCCATGGTGCGTACTTACGCCGACTGGCCGCTGACGCGCGCCGACTGGAAGGTGGCCATGTCGCCGAGGAAGTTGACGGCCGCGTGCAGCAGCGGCAGCGCCAGGGCGCAACCGGTGCCTTCGCCCAGGCGCAGGCCGAGGTTGAGCAGCGGCTTGGCCTTGAGGTGTTCGAGCATGCGCGCGTGGCCCGCTTCGTCCGAGCAGTGCGAAAATACGCAGTAGTCGAGGATGGCCGGCTGCATGCGCGCCGCCACCAGCAGCGCACTGCTGACGATGAAGCCGTCGATCAGCAGCACCATGCGCCGTTCGGCCGCCTTGAGCATGGCGCCAACGATCATGGCGATCTCGAAGCCGCCGAAGGTGGCCAGGATGTCGAGCGGCTCGCTCATTTCGCCATGCAGGGCGACCGCCGCCTCGATCACGTTTTGCTTGTGCAGCACGCCCTCGGGCGACAAACCGGTGCCGGCGCCGACGCAGTCAAGCACCGGCACGCCGGTCAGCTTGTGCATCAGCGCGGCGGCGGCGGTGGTGTTCCCGATCCCCATTTCGCCGAAGCCGATCACATTGCCTTCCAGGTTGCCGACGATGCGCATGCCGTGCGCCAGTGCGGCGGCGCATTCGGCCCAGCTCATGGCCGGCTTCTGGGCAAAGTTGGCGGTGCCGCGTCCGACCTTGCAGTCCATCAGGGCCACGCGCTTGCCGAAATCGTGGTTCACGCCGGCGTCGATGATCTGCAGCGCGCAGCCGTTCTGGCGCGCGAACACGTTGATGGCCGCGCCCTTGGACAGGAAATTCTCGACCATCTGCCAGGTGACGCTTTGCGGATAGGCCGAGATGCCTTCGGCCACCACGCCGTGATCGGCCGCGAACACGAGGATGGCCGGCTTGTTCAGCGCGACCTTGGTCGTTTGCTGGATCAGGCCGATCTGCCGGGCCAGCGTTTCGAGCGCGCCCAGGCTGCCCAGCGGCTTGGTCTTGTTGTCGATCGCTTGGGTCAGTTCGCTGGCCAGCAATGGGTCGTGGGTGGAAAGTATGTCTGGGAGGCGCATCGTGGAGATAGATAAGAAAGTGTCAAGAAAATTCCGCGCTAAGATAGCACACTCACGCTGCGTCGTTTCTGGCAGACCAGCGTGTGTCGGCACAATGCGGCAAAGTGCGGCACAATTGGCCTGTGAATGTTGTCGCTTCATACAAAAGATATCGTTAAAAGAAAACAGGAAGAACATGAACGAGCAGGTTGCACGGGACGTGGTGTTGGTGCGCTCCGTCGAAACAATGGACGGCAAGCACGAGGTACTCAGCGACGACGATCGCCTGTATGCCAGCCGCAGCGCCAGGGAACTGGCGCAGTGGCAGGCGTCCGACAGCAAGTCGGCGGTAACGAACGAGCATTTTTTGCAGCAGAGGGCCGAGCAGATCCTCAAGCGCCTGGGCGAACGCGCGCCCGCTTTCGCGGCCATTGCGCGGCGCCGTGCCGGCTTCAAGGCGCTGTCGCTGGGCTTGCCGCTGCTGGCGCTGGTGCTCGGCGCCGCGGTCGATCGCATTGGCGACCCGCACCGGGTCGACCTGCTGTCGGCGCCGCTGCTGGCGATTATCGGATGGAACGTAGCGGTGTACCTGCTGTTGCTGGCCTGGCTGTTCGTGCCAGCGCGCAAGAACGGCTGGGTCTCGCCGGCCTTGCTGCGGCGCCTGAGCGGAGCCCAATTGTCGCTGCCGCGTAAGTTGCCGAATGTGCTGGCGTCCGCGCTGGCCGATTTCAGCCTGCAGTGGACCGAGCTGAGCGCCAAGCTGACCCTGGCGCGCCTGGCGCGCACCATGCATCTGGCCGCCGCCATGTTTGCCCTGGGCGCGGTCCTGTCGCTGTATGCGCGCGGTTTTCTGTCCGAATATGTGGCCGGCTGGGAAAGCACCTTCCTCGGCGCCGGGCAGGTGCATGCCATCCTGTCGGTGCTGTTCGCGCCGGCCATGGCGCTGTTGCCGCTGGAAGGCTTCAGCGTCGCCGATATCGAGGCCCTGCACTTTTCGCAGACGCCCAGCGGGGCGGGCGGGGCCAGGTGGGTACATTTATATGGCGCAACCTTGCTGCTGCTGGTGGTGCTGCCGCGCCTGATTCTGGCCGGGGTGGCGCACTGGCGCGCGCAGCGGATGCACAACAGGTTTCCGCTGGACCTGGAACAACCGTATTTCCGCAAACTGAACGGCGAGGCCGGCACCACCGCGCCGGCCGTGCTGCGCGTGCTGCCGTACAGCTTTACGCTCGACGAGGCGCGCCACAAGGGGCTCTCGCAGGTGGCGGTCACCCTGTTCGGCGAACAGGCCCGGGTGATGCTGCGCCCGTCGAGCGGCTATGGCGAGGAAGCCGTCGATTCCCTGCGCGACCTGACGGCGGACGATCCGAACGTGACGGCCACTGCCGTGCTGTTCAGTCTGGCCGCGACGCCGGAGAAGGAAAACCAGGGCGCCTTTCTCGATTATCTGGTGCGCTCGTCCAAGCGCGGCATTGCCGTGCTGATCGATGAGTCGGCGCTGGTCGAGCGCAGCGTTGCGCAGGCCGGGGACGATGTGCGGCTGGCCGAGCGTATCGCGCTGTGGCAACAGTTCTGCAACTTCCACCGCGCCCCGGCGACCATCGTCAACCTGCTCGATCCGGAGCGCCGCCCGCTCGAGCCCGGCGCCGGACTTAGTTTATCGAAGGCATCATGAGCGACACCCCTGTCCATATCCAGTTTGCGCTGATCTCGCATACCAACAACGGCAAGACCACCCTGGCGCGCACGCTGGTCGGGGTGGACGTGGGCGAGGTGCGCGATGCCGCCCACGTGACCATCTTTGCCGAGTCGCACCTGCTGCTCAAAACAAACGAGGGCGATACCCTGCAACTGTGGGACACGCCTGGTTTCGGCGATTCGGTGCGCCTGTTCAAGCGGCTGGCGATGTCGGGCAATCCGATCGGCTGGTTCCTGCGCGAAGTGCTGGACCGTTACCGCGACCGTCCGTTCTGGCTCAGCCAGCAGGCGCTGCGCACCGCGCGCGATGAAGCGGACGTGGTGCTGTATCTGGTCAACTCGTCCGAACATCCGCGCGACGCCGGGTATTTGCCCGCCGAAATGCGCATCCTGGAGTGGCTCGGCAAACCGGTGGTGGTGCTGCTCAACCAGCTGGGGCCGCCGCGGCCCGCCAATGAAGAACTGGAAGAACAGACGCGCTGGAAACAGCATCTGGACCAGTACAAGATCGTGCGCGACGTGCTGGCGCTCGATGCCTTTGCGCGCTGCTGGGTGCATGAGCGGGTGTTTTACGAGGCGGTCGGCAAGCTGGTCGACGAGTCCAAGCAGGCCGGCTACGCGCGCCTGTTTGCGCTGTGGGAGTCGAACAACGGCGAACGCTTCCTCGAATCGATGCGCATCACCAGCGCGCAATTGACTGGCGCCGCGCGCGACAGCGAGCCGGTCGAGGCGGACGAAAAGACCTTGCTCAAGTCGGCCATGAAGGTGGTGGGCCTGGGCAAGAACGACCAGCAGCGGCAGGAGCGCGCCATGGCGGTGCTGATCGACCGGCTCAACCAGAACATCGCGGCTACCACGGCTCGCCTGCTGGCGCTGCACAAACTCGATCCGAGCGAGGCGCCCAAGATCAACGCGCGGGTGAACAAGAATTTCACCGTGCGCGCCCCGGTCGACCGGGCCCAGGCCGGGCTGCTCGGTGCGGTTGTGTCGGGCGCGGCGACCGGCTTGTCGGCCGATCTGATGGCAGGCGGATTGACCTTCGGCGCGGGAGCGCTGCTGGGCGGCGTGGTGGGCGCGCTGACCGCGGCCGGGGCGGCCTGGGGCTTTAACACCAGTACCGACCGCCACCGCACCACGATGCAGTTCGCCGACGATTTTCTGCAGACTTTGCTAGTCAGTAGCATCCTGCGTTATCTGGCCGTTGCCCACTTCGGACGCGGGCGCGGCAATTTCGTCGAAGGCGAGGCGCCGGCGTTTTGGCAGGCCGAGGTGGAGGATGCGGTGGCGCAGCAGGCGGGGAAGCTGGCCGGGCTGTGGCAGGCGCTGCGCGAGGAGGGCGAGGCCGGCAAGGCGGGGGCCGACGTCGAGGCGATTGCGACGACGGTGGCGCGCGCGACCCTGGCGAAGCTGTATCCGGGGCCGGGTTGATCTTGTTTTTTGCGATACAGGTAATTACCTTATCGCGTTTCATTCCTTGCGCGTGGCTGCGGTGAGCAGCGGCGAGTGATAAATGCCGCGCTTTGCCGGGCATTTGTCGACGTTCACACTACACGATCAGAAAATATACTGCGCGCTGACGCCCGCCAGCCAGTTGCGCTGGGGCGCCGCTTCGTAAAAGCGCTTATTGGCGTCGCCGACGATCACCGATCCCACATATTTGCGGTCGCTCAGGTTATTCAAGCGCACGAACTGCTTCAGGCGCCATCGGCCCAATGACTGTTTCGCCTGGAAGCGCGCGTTGAGAATCGCGTAGCCGGGCGCGGCGATGTCCGCGTTGGCGTCTTCGGCATATACCTTGCTGGTGGCGATGGTTTCCAGCGCTGCGCCGAAGCCATCGCCTCTGCTTTTCCATGCCAGCTCCCCGAACAGGTTGGCCTTGGGCACGCCGGGCAAGCGGTTGCCGGCTGCGACGTTGCCGAATCCCTGCTGGTAGGTGGCGTTCAAGGCCGTCATTGCCAAGCGTCCACTGAATCCCGCGCCGAAGTTGCTGTCCAGAGAGACTTCCGCGCCTTTGCGCAGGGTTTCGCTGGCATTGCGGTAACTGGTGCGCCCGCCGCCCGAGATATCGACGACCAGCTCGTCACTGGTCTTGACGTGGAACAAGGCGGCGTTGATGCGTGTATTGCTGCCGAGATAGGCTTTCACGCCCGCTTCCACGTGGGTGCTGGTGGCGGGATTGAGCGCGAAGTTGAAGCCGGCGCCGGCGCCGGAATAGAACAGCTCGTTCAAGGTCGGCGTCTCGAAACCGCGCGCCGCGCTGGCGTACACATTGATGGTCGGCGAGATTTTGTACAAGGCACCGAGCACGGGCGTTGTGTGGCGGTAGCTGACGCCGCCGCTGTCGTTGCCGTTGGTAACAAAGCGGTCATCCACCGACACCTTCATGCGGCTGTGGCGCAGGCCGGCCGTCAACACCCAGTCGCCGCCTTGCCATTCGGCTTGGGCATACGGATCAAAGCTGGACACGGCGTTGCTTTCATCGCGGCGCAGCTTGCCCTGCAATCCGAACTGATTGCCGATGAAATTCTCGTAGCCCTGGCGCTCGTCGGTGGAGCGGCCGTAATCGATGCCGATGGTGGTGCTCAGCTTGCCGCCAGCCATACTGCGCACGCTCAGCCAGTTGATGTCCGCGCCGTAAAAGTCGCGGTCGAAGTCGACCACGCCGCCGGACTGGCTGGCGGGCGTCTGCACGAATTTCGAGAAAGCCTGGTACTGGATGACCTGGCGATTGCCGCCGTACACCATCGCACGCAGGCGGTCGTCGCCCAGGCGCTGCTCGAAGGCGGCGCCGGCCTGTTTGTGATCGATGCTCTTGCGCGTGTTGTAGCGGTCGGCAATGGTGCGCTTGGGAATTTGCGTGTCGGTGGCATCGGTTTCGCCGGCGCGCGGGTCGCGCTGGTACGTGGCCCAGGTGACCCCGAGCGGATCTTGCGTGTCATCCTGGCTCAGGGCGCTGGCGCTCAGGGTCAGCTTGCTGGTGCTGGTGGGCGCCAGGGTCAGCTTGGCAAAGCTCTGGTCGCGCGTGGCGGCGCTGTGCGCGCGGTAGCCATCGGTCTCGAAGCGGGAGGTGTCGATCACGTAGCCGATGCCGTTGCTTTCGCCCTGGGCGTTGACGTCGACCTTGCGCGTGCCGTTGCTGCCGCCGATGACAGTGCCTTCGACGCTCGGCCGGCCCTGGCCGTCACGCGTGAACAGCTGCACGGTGCCGCCGGAATGGTTGCCGTAAATGGCGGAGAAGGGGCCGCGCAGCACTTCGATGCGCTCGGCCATGTCGAGGTTAAAGGTTGCCGCTTGTCCCTGTCCGTCGGGCATGGTTGCGGGGATGCCGTCGGCAATCAGGCGCACGCCACGTACGCCGAAGGCGGAACGGGCGCCGAAGCCGCGCGAGGAAATCTGCAGGTCCTGCGCGTAATTCTGGCGATTCTGGGCCACCAGGCCAGGTACCGCGCTGAGCGATTCCGATGCGTTGACGCGCAACTGGCCGTCGCGGATGCGTGCTGCGTCGAGCACATCGATGGCCGCCGGCAAGTCGAAACTGCCGTGCTCGACCCGGCTTCCGCTGATGACGACCACATCGGCCAGCGGCGCGTTGACCGGCGCGTCCGGTGCAGCCGCCGCTGCCATGCCTGCCGCGCTCAGGGCGAATAAGGTGGCGATGTAGTTCAAGCGAAACGGGTGCTGCTTCATGGGTTCTCCGGTGGATTTTTGGCGTCGCTACGCAATATACGCGGGCCGCCCGAATCCTGCAGCCAGCACGGATGCCCCGCTGGCCTAATGTGCGCCAGAGCACCAACGAAAAGACTAGCCTGTGTGTAGCCGTTGACAATTCTTTGCGTTTGCGCAGGTACTCCTTTTGATCTGCGTCTATGCTGAGGTTCCCGGTATATAACCATAGAGGAAGAGGAAGACATGAATCTCGCAGATATCAGCAAGCTGGGCGTGGCCAATCCATTCAAACAACGCTACGACAATTACATTGGTGGAAAATTTGTTGCGCCGGTGAAGGGCGAATATTTCGGTAATGTCACGCCGATCACCGGGCAGGTGTTTTGCGAAATTGCGCGCTCGAGTGCGGAAGATATCGAGCTGGCGCTCGATTCCGCGCATGCCGCCAAGGACGCATGGGGCAAGACCTCGCAGGGCGAGCGCGCGAACATCCTCAATAAAATCGCCGACCGCATGGAGGAGAACCTGAGCCTGCTGGCCACTGCGGAGACCATCGACAACGGCAAGCCGATCCGCGAGACGACCGCGGCCGACATTCCGCTGGCCATCGATCACTTCCGCTACTTTTCCGGATGCATCCGCGCGCAGGAAGGATCGGTCGCGCAAATCGATCACGAAACGTATGCCTATCACTTCCATGAGCCGCTCGGCGTGGTGGGGCAGATCATTCCCTGGAATTTTCCGATCCTGATGGCGGTGTGGAAGCTGGCACCGGCGCTGGCGGCGGGCAATTGCGTCGTGCTCAAGCCCGCTGAGCAAACGCCGGCGTCGATCATGGTGCTCATCGAGCTGATCGGCGACCTGTTGCCGCCGGGCGTGCTCAATATTGTGAATGGTTACGGGCTGGAGGCCGGCAAGCCGCTGGCATCGAGCAAGCGCATCGCCAAGATTGCCTTCACGGGCGAGACCGCTACCGGCCGCCTGATCATGCAATACGCGGCGCAAAACCTGATTCCCGTCACCCTGGAACTGGGCGGCAAATCGCCGAACATTTTCTTTGCCGACGTGATGGATGCGGACGACGCGTTTTTCGACAAATGCCTGGAAGGCTTTGCCATGTTCGCGCTGAACCAGGGCGAAGTGTGCACCTGTCCGTCGCGCGTGCTGATTCAGGAATCCATCTACGACAAATTCATTTCCCGCGCATTGGAGCGGGTGGCAGCGATCAAGCAGGGCAATCCGCTCGATGCGTCGACCATGATCGGGGCTCAGGCGTCGCAGGAGCAGCTGGAAAAAATCCTTTCGTATCTCGATATTGGCAAGCAAGAGGGCGCCGAGCTGCTTACCGGCGGCGAGCGTTGCATGCAGCCGGGCGATATGAAGGATGGTTATTACGTACAGCCGACCGTGTTCAAGGGCGATAACAAGATGCGCATCTTCCAGGAAGAGATCTTTGGTCCGGTGGTGTCGGTGACGACCTTCACCGACGAAGCCGATGCTCTGCGCATTGCGAACGATACCTTGTATGGGCTCGGCGCCGGGCTGTGGACACGGGACGGTTCGCGCGCTTTCCGCGTCGGCCGCGCCATTCACGCGGGACGCGTGTGGACCAATTGCTACCACCTGTATCCGGCGCATGCTGCGTTCGGCGGATATAAGCAATCGGGCATCGGGCGGGAAAATCACAAGATGATGCTCGATCACTATCAGCAGACCAAGAACCTGTTGGTCAGCTATAACCCGAACGCGATGGGCTTCTTTTAACCGCACGGGAGTTTTCGCATGGGTGACGCGCTTTCACGCGTGGTCGCAACCAATGCCACGCGCGCAATGATCGACGAGTTGCGCGCGCGGCATGGGCCGGTCATGTTCTTTCAGTCGGGCGGCTGCTGCGATGGCAGCGCCCCAATGTGCTATCCGGACGGCGAATTCAATATCAGCGATACCGATGTGTACGTGGGCGACCTGCATGGCGCCGCCTTCTATATGGGTCGGGAGCAATTCGCCTACTGGGAGCATACGCAACTGGTCATCGACGTGGTCGCGGGCAACGGTGGGATGTTCTCTCTGGACAATGGGACGGGGCGCCGGTTTCTGACGCGCTCCCGGCTCTTTACAGACGATGAGTTCAGCTCGTTGCCAGCCGTGCGCGAGGGGCCGCATGACACATAAATACGTGTATTGGTGAGCAGGGCGTCGGGCGGACGCGACGAAATGTGTGGCTTCTCAGAAAGTTCTTGCCAGCGTGGCGA
>NZ_JAVCWL010000058.1:0-22643 GCF_030846505.1 Massilia pseudoviolaceinigra
CTGATCGGCCCCGCTTCGTTACCCTCCCCGGCCGCTTTTTGCGCGCCGGGGAATTTTCGTTAAAGGAAGACGGTCATGGAAC
This sequence comes from Massilia pseudoviolaceinigra, assembly GCF_030846505.1. Classification (NCBI taxonomy): domain Bacteria; kingdom Pseudomonadati; phylum Pseudomonadota; class Betaproteobacteria; order Burkholderiales; family Oxalobacteraceae; genus Massilia; species Massilia pseudoviolaceinigra. Next base: position 83 of record NZ_JAVCWL010000058.1, read on the forward strand.
TTCGCCCCCTGGACAACTCCGCCGCCGCGCCCGCGCCGCGCGCGCCTGTCGCCACCAGCGCCGCCGGAAGCAGCGCCGCCACGGCGAAGACAGCGCCGGCCGGCGCCGCCGGCAAGACCGATCCCGCGCGCGAAGCCACACGCGAAGCGGCCGAGCCGGACCCGGCTGAAGTGACCAAGGTGGTGGGCGAAATCAACGTGGCGATGCAGGCGCTGTCGCGCAACATCGAATTTTCGATTGATGCCGACAGCCAGCGCACGGTGGTCAAGGTGATCGACCAGACCACCAAGGAAGTGATCCGCCAGATGCCGACCGCCGAAGCGCTGGAAATCGGCAAGGCGCTGGAAAAGGTGCAGGGATTGCTCATCAGGCAGGTGGCTTGAGCAATTTGCCGGCAAGCCATCGAAGTTTTTTACAGGAAACGGCATAAACCGAACAAGCACCGGATTACCCCTCTAAAGTATGGATAGAAGATGCCGTTAACTTAGTATATTCATGCTTTTACCAGGAGGCGTTCGTGGCCATTTCATCCGTCAGTTCAGGCGGCTCTATCGACGTCAACGACATCGTCAACAAATTGATGATGGCGGAGAGCCGGCCTTTCGTCGCCATGCAGGACAAGGAAAAGGCGTACACCGCCAAATTGTCCGCGTACGGCACCCTGAGCGGCGCGCTGGGCGCATTCCAGACCTCGGTCAGCGGCCTGGCCGATCCGACCAAGTTCAAGACCGTCGGCGCCACCTCGTCCGAGTCGAGCGTGCTCACCGCCACCGCCGGCAAGGATACCGTCAAGGGCAGCTACAGCGTCAACGTGACCCAGATGTCGCAGGCGCAGACGCTCACCTCGGCCGGCCAGGCCAGCACCACGGCGCTGATCGGCAGCGGCGCGGCCACCACCCTCACGTTCGAATTTGGCAGCATCACGGGCGGCGTCCTGGCCAACGGCGCCTACACCGGCGCCACCTTCGACCAGGACGCCACGCGCTCGGCGCGCACCGTCACCCTCGATTCGAGCAATAATTCCCTGCAAGGCATCCGCGACGCCATCAACAAGGCCAACGTGGGCGTGACCGCGACCATCATTTCCGATGGCAGCGCCAGCCCCAACCGCCTGGTGCTGACCTCGGCCCAGACCGGCGAAACGTCGAGCATGCGCATTGGCGTCTCGGGCGACCCGGCCATCGGCAGCCTGCTCGGCTACGCGGCCGACGGCACCCAGAACATGACCCAGAACAGCGCGGCGCAAAACACCAAGCTGTCGATCAACGGCGTGGCCATCAGCAGCCCAAGCAACAATGTCTCGGAAGCGATCCAGGGCGTGACCATCAGCGCGCTCAAGGTCGGCACCAGCACGGTCAATATCACCAGCGACAGCGCCGGCGCCAAAACGGCGATCAACAGTTTCATCAAGTCGTATAACGAACTCAACAGCACGATCGCCGGCCTGACCACGGCCCCCAAGGCCAGCGAAGGCAAGGGCGCCGGCGTGCTGCTGGGCGACGCCACCACCCGCAACCTGCAATCGAGCCTGCGCAAGATGTTCTTTACGCCGGTACCGGGCATGGATGGCGATATCAGCAGCCTGAGCCAGCTGGGCGTATCGTTCCAGCCGGATGGCTCGCTCAAGCTCGACAGTGGCAAACTGCAGAAAGCCATCGATACCAACCTGGACGACGTGTCCAAGCTGCTCAGCACGGTCGGCTCGACCAGCGACAGCCTGGTCAGCTTCGTCGGCTCGACCACCAACAGCACGGTCGGCACCAAGAACCTGTCGATCACCCAGCTGGCAACCTTCGGCAGCGCCACCGGCAGCACGGCCGCCGATACCAGCATCACCGCGGGCGTCAACGACCAGTTGTCGCTGACCATCAACGGCGTGACCTCGAATGCGACCCTACTGCCCGGCAATTACACGGCGGCCAGCCTGGTCAACCATGTGCAGTCGATCATCAACGGCGCGCTTGGCGCGACGGGCGCCAGCGCCACCAGCGGTACCGGGGTCACGGTCAAGCAGGAAAACGGGATCTTCACGATCACCTCGAACAAATACGGGTCCACCTCGAAAGTGGGCATCAGCGGCAATGGCGCCGCCAGCCTGCTGGGCACGCCGACCCTGGTCGATGGCAAGGACGTGGCCGGCACCATCGGCGGCGCCGCCGCCACCGGCAGCGGCCAGAACCTGACCGGCAATGCCGGCTCGTCGAGCGCGGGGATCCAGATCCAGGTGACGGGCGGGGCCATCGGCGAACGCGGCACCGTGAACATCTCGAAGGGGGTGGGCGCGCAATTTACCGAGCTGATCGATAGTTTTTTGAATGCCAAGGGCACCATTCCGGGCAAGAACGCCGGCATCAATGCCAGCCTGGCCGAAATCGCCAAGCAGCGCGCGGCACTCAATGTGCGCCTGACCCAGACTGAAAAAGACCTTCGCAGGCAATATTCTTCGCTCGACGTGACGCTCTCGGGCATGAGTTCGACGAGTTCCTTCCTGGCGCAGCAGCTCGCCTCCCTCAGCAACCTTCGATAGCGTACGACAGAAAGAGGACATTAATTATGTTTGGATCTCCCAACAGGGGCGCGAGCAGCTATGCCAAGGTCGGCCTGGAAACCAGCGTCGTGGCGGCATCCCCGCACAAACTGATCGTCATGCTGTTCGATGGCGCCCTGGTGGCGGTGCTCAGCGGTCTGATGCACATGAAGTCGGGCAATATTCCGGAGAAAGGCAAGGCGATTTCGAAAGCCATCCAGATCATCGACAATGGCTTGCGCGCCAGCCTCGACAAGAAAGCCGGCGGCCAGATCGCCGAGAACCTCGATTCGCTGTACGAATACATGAGCGCGCGCCTGCTGGCCGCGAACCTGAAAAACGATACCGAGATCATGGTCGAAATCCAGGGCTTGCTGACCGAGCTGCGCGAGACCTGGAACGCCATCGGCGCCGCACCGGCCGCCATTCCCGACGTCGCGCCAGTGCGCATTTCCAACCTTGTGAGTGCCTGAACCATGACCATGACCATGACCAACGATGACGTGCTGTCGACCTACGAAGCGATGCTGGCCCTGTCGGCGCAGATGGTAAGCGCCGCCGAAAGCGGCGAGTGGGACGAACTGAGCTTGCTGGAAAAACGGGTTGGCGCGCATGTCGCGGCCCTGCAAGCGAACGACCAGCAAGTGCTGCTCGAAGGCGCCAGCCGGGTCAAGAAAGTGGCGATCATCAAGCAGCTGCTGGCCTACGACCGCATCATCCGCGACCTGACCACCCCGTGGATGGCGCAACTGTCGCAACTGATCAACAGCAGCGGCACCGCGCGCCGTCTGAATAACGCCTACGGCGGCGTCTAGTCGTACTCGCGATGCTGGCGCGCACGGACGGCCCGGGGTTGCAGCCGGTCGGCAAGGTCGACCCGGCCCGTTCCGCGCCCGGCGTCGGCGACACCCGCCAGGAAGCGCTCGCGCGCGTGCTGTCGACCCAGGTCGGCCAGTCGATGCAGGTAGCGATCCTGTCGAAGTTTCAAGACGGCACCTTCCTGGTGCGCGTGGCGGGCGAACAAGCCCGCATGAGCCTGCCCCAGGGCGCGGAAGCCGGCACCGAGATGCCGATGACCCTGGTAGCGGTTAATCCCCGCCCCCAGTTCCGCCTCGATAACCAGCCAGCCGGTACCGCCCAGACACCCTTGCCCGGCGCCGCCGGCCAAGCCCTGCCCACCGGCGCCACGCCCGAACGCGCGCCGCTCCAGGCCCCCGCCCTGCCGCAGGCGCAGCCGCAGGAAAGCAAGGGCGCCAACGCCGCCAACACGGCCGGGCGCGCCACCAGCCTGGCCGCCACCCTGCTCGGCAAGTCGCCCCTGACCGCCAGCGCCGACCTGCCCGCGCTCGATGCCACGACCCGGCCCGCCACCCTCAGCAACACCGGACAACTGCTCGCGCGCATACTCGACATCGGCCATCCCGCCCCCGGCAAGCAGGCCGCGATTGCCGGCGCCACGCCGTTGATCGACCCGAAACAGGGCGCGCCGGAAGCGGCCACCCTGGCGCGCAAGCTGGAAGAGACGATCAGCCGCAGCGGCGTGTTCTACGAATCGCACGTGGCCGAATGGGCCGACGGCAAGCGTCCCCTGAGCGAATTGCAGCGCGAACCGCAGATGCAGCAAGCCATGAACACGCCCGGCAACGGGGCCCGGCCGGCCGCGGCCGAAGTGGCCAGCGCCCAGCTGATCAACCTGCAGCTGACGGCCCAGGAACAGGCGCGCGTCACCTGGCAGGGCCAGCTGGCGCCGGGCCAGGAATTGCAATGGGAAATCCATAAGGATGCACCGGAGCAGCGCGGCCGCGGCTTTGAGGACGACACCGCTCCCGTCTGGCGCAGCGGCATGCGCCTGCGCTTTCCGCTGCTCGGCGAGATCGAAGCGAGCATCGTCACCACGGGCGACCGCGTGCATATCGAATTGCGCACCGGCAGCCAGGGCACGGGCGAGGCCCTGCGCGCGCGCGCCGGCGAACTGACCTCGGCGCTGGACGTGTCGGGCACGGCGCTGGCCTCGCTCATCATCCGCACGCCGGAGCCTGGCGATGGCTGAGCCGCTGCCCAAGCGCCCCCAGTCGGCGGTCGCGCTGGCCTACAACAATGGCGACCCCGCCCCCAAGGTGGTGGCCAAGGGCAAGGGCCTGATTGCGGCCCAGATCATCGAGCGCGCCAAGGATGCCGGCGTGTTCGTGCACGAGTCGAAGGAATTGGTGGCCCTGCTGATGGGCGTGGACCTGGACCGCCAGATTCCGCCCGGCCTGTATCGGGCGATTGCGGAACTGCTGGCCTGGCTATATCATATTGAAGCCGCACAAGCGGCAGGTGGCCCCCTGCCGGCCCCGCCGGACGCAGCCCTGTTCATCGACCGACCACAAGAAGCGGCAGACAAAGATGCAATCAACCAATGATTCCGATATTGAAAGCTGGCACGACTTTGAAGTCGCCTCGCGCAAGGAAATCATCGCGCTGCTGCGCAGCATCGGCGAAAAGCGCCAGCTGGTACGCATGGTCATCCGGCGCGGCACCGAAGTGTGCGTTTCGGCCATCCTCGATGTCGATCCCGACAGCAACACCCTGACCCTGGACGGCTCGGCCGACCCGGAACAGCACCGCCGCTTTGCCAATGTCGGGCGGATGGCTTTTGAAACCTCGCTCGACAAGATCCGCATCCTGTTTTCCTCAGAGGAAGTGCAAGCGACCACCTTCGAGGACACGCCGGCGTTTTCGATTCCCATCCCCGAGACCCTGATCCGCCTGCAGCGGCGCGAGTTTTATCGCATGCTCACGCCGGTCAGCAATCCGGTGTCGGTAGTGATCCGGCTGGCGCAGGACGCGGGCGGCGGTACCCACGTGTTTCCGCTGGCCGATATCAGCTGCGGCGGGATTGCCATCCTCGACAACAAGCTCGTGCTGGGCAACACGATCGGCCACAGCTACACGGGCTGCCGCATCGATTTGCCCGATGTCGGCGCGGTCCAGACCACCCTGATGATCCGCAACTCGGTCGACCTGACCCTGCTCAACGACAAGACCAACCGCCGCCTCGGCTGCGCTTTTGTGGACATTTCGCGCGGAGGCCTTTCCAGCGTGCAAAAGTACATCACCAAACTCGAGCGCGAACGGAATGCGCGCCTGGCCGGTTTGGGCTGATCCGGTTTCATTCACTGAGTCAATTCGTTCGGTCAGGCAAACTATCCGCCTGGCAGCAGCGCAATTGACCGGAGGCCAAGAGCGTGCCGATAGGCCCTCATGGCTCAGCCTGAAAGAGGTATGTTTCAAGTTCACCGCGAACTTTCGGAGAATGATGATGAAACGTACACTCGTGCTTTCAGCAACGCTGGGTTTTCTTGTGGCCTGTTCCACCCCCTACCGTACGCCCGTGCTCGACGCCACCCCGGCCACCTTGCCGACCTTCGCCGGCGTGGCCAGCCTGCTCAAGCCGGAACGCGCGCTCGACGTGCTGCTGGTGCATGGCATCTGCACCCAGGATGAATCGTGGGCGCGGGAATCGGTCACGCAGCTGTACGCCAGCCTGGGCGGCGATCCGGCCCAGGTGGCGCTCTCCTCGACCGCGGTGGCCGACACCGGCATCGTGCTGTACCGCCAGACATTGCCGCTGGCTGCCGGCGCGATCAACGTCAACGCGATCCTGTGGTCGCCCCTGACGAGGCCGCTCAAGACCGAGCTGTGCTACGACCAGAGCAACAAGTCCGGCATCTGCCAGGCGGACCAGACCGCCTACCCTTACGAGCGCGCCTCGCTCAACCGGGCGCTGAAGGACAAGCTGATGGACGATTGCCTGGCCGACGCCGTGATTTACCAGGGCAAGTCGCGCGAGACGATCAGCCAGCGCATGCAGGCGGCGATCCTGCAGGCGGCCGGGACCGGCGGCGGGACCGGCCGGCCGCTGGTGCCGGATGGGGGCGAGGTGCCGCCCGAGCCGATCCCGCTGGTGCTCATCACTGACAGCCTGGGCAGCAAAGTGGCTTTCGACGCCCTCTTCAAGCTCTCCACCAAGCCGGAGCAATCGGCGACTGCGCTGCAAGTATTCAACCGCACCTCCCTGATCTTCATGCGCGCCAACCAGTTGCCGCTGCTTAGGCTGGCTGAAATGGACCTGGACGGTTCCATGGCGCCGCCGGGACCGGGCGACTTCCCGGCCGATCCGATCCAGGCGTTGATCGCGCAGCGCAACGCCCAAGGCATCGGCAAGCCGACCGATGTGCCGACCGTGGTGGCGTTCACCGATCCCAATGATGTGCTTGCGTACACCCTGGTGAAGAGCCCGTTCGCCGCGCGCGCGGGGTATCCGATCATCGATGTGGTGGTGTCGAACACACCGACCTACCTGGGGCTGATTGCATTGCCAACGAGCGCGCACACGAATTACCCGCGCAACGCCACAGTGCAGCGCATGATTGCCTGCGGCGAGCCGGCGGCGGAAGGATGCGGTAATTAATCGGGGGAAGGGACTCGCTCGTCCGAGTCGGCACGACCATCTGCTTACCCGAAAGCGGACGGCCGTGTTCCCCGCCGGCAGGCTCTTAATGTTGAACTTCAGCCTGATTCGCAGGCTCGTCACCAGCCGGGAATGCCAGCGGTGGCACGGGCGCCCCCTTCACCCGCGCCAGTTCCGCGCGAACCCGGCGCAAGAAGAACAGGGAGCGCATGCTCAAAGAACTACATGCGAGCAGGAAAAGCGGCAGGAGCACCACACCTGGTGGCATGTGATCAGCATGCCATAGCAACAGAACAGCTGCCGCGCCGGTGACAAGAATAGAAAACACGTCGTAGCCAGCACTTTCAACAACCGTGTCTCCTGTCGAATGGTTATACCAGCCAGCGTCGTCCAGTCGTCCTCCTTCCCAAGGTAGACAGTGAGTACAGCACCCACCTCGAGTTGTTGTCGCCCGGGTCCACGGATGCCAAACACTTTGGTCTGCCCACACTCAAATCCGAAGAAAGTGACTTCTTTTCTGTTGTGCGTCCCATGAACAACATCAAAAATGCGATCGAGCCGGACAGTCACAAGCGGCATGGTTACGTTCCATAATTTCAAAAAAGAGAAGGTCTCGGGGTTCCCTTTTCAAACAGAACGGGTCAGTTTGCCGGCAATCCCGGCAATCCGCTGTTTGAGCGAAACCACATCCGTGAACTCAGCACGCTCGACCGGCTCGTCCCAGTTGGCATCCTTCACCAGCATGAGCAGAAAGCGGCCCTGCTCATCGAACGAGGGATACCAGCCGACATCGAGCACCACATCGTCGGGAAAGACAATTTGCAGCAAGTCTTCCTTGAGATAGTCGACATGGTGGGCTGCATCGAACGCCTCGGGAAGCAAAGAGATGTCGTCGAACACGACCATGCCTTGCCCGATATCCATATTCCAAAACATACGTACCTTTCAGTCCAGCATCAGCGCTTCCAGCACGTTGGGGAAGGTCGCGTTTTTCTTATCCATCGATTCGCAATCGTACTTCCAGGCAGTGACGCCGGGCAAAGGCACGAGTAGACGTGATTTCAAGAATTATTGCAAGAAGGGAATATCAATAGCGCGAATGTTGCCCCTGACGAAAGAGCAGGAATGCGGCAACGGATGCGGGAACAGGCTGGCACCAGCACGCGCCGGCCTGCTTTACGTTGGGAAGAAACGAAACGTCGTCGGACACGGCCACGCCCGCCCGGTATCGCCATGTCTGCACCCGTGCGGATGACGATGCGCCCGCATCCTCGCCCGGCTGTCGGGATAGGCCGCGTGCGCGCCACGCCACCAGTGCCAACCCCGCAAGCAGCATTGCGTAGGTCGATGGCTCCGGCACTGCCGGCACGCCATGGATCCCCGCGTAGGCGCCGGTCCAGAATGTGAATGAACCGCTGCCCTGATTTTTCCCGGTCTGAAGCGTCCGCGAAAACAGGTGAATCCCGACCCCATCCTCGTTCGACCTGTAATCGACGTCGAAGCTGGAATACAGCCACTGTTCTTCCTCGAAGCGGCCGCTGAGGATGGCCAGGCTGGAGGCGGTCGCACTGGCGTCGGGCGGCGAGGCGCCGAGATCGATCGCTGCGCTGAAACGCAGGGCGGTATAGGGCGCCAGGGAGAACGACACACCGTAGGTATTACCGGCATAAATGGAACGGTTGGTCTGGGCCGGTCCGTCATAGATGGCCGATGCCGCCAGTGTGGTCGGTGTGGTGTGCGTCTGCGCGCGGCCATCCATCCAGGTGCGCTGCAGGTCGCCGTCGCCATGCTTCCAGACGCTGTCATGAACGTTCCGGTAATCGGTGTACGACAGGTGCGAATCGGTTTTCAAGCCCCGGAACTCGGCGCCCGGCGCTACGCCATCATCCGGACGCAGATCGATCACGTCGATGGTCAGGTTACGGATGTGGACGCTGGAACGGACCGTCAGCGCATGGGCGGAGAACGAGGACAATAACAAGCCCGCAATGAACAGTCGAGCAGGAAGTCCAGATGGATGCTTGAGCATGATGCACCTTTCCCGAAATAGCCGCGAACGTGCGGCATTCCAAGCATAAATGACCATCATGCGAAAAATTTAACATTGACCCAAATTTAACGATGGCAATCGCTGGTCCAGGCAAATCCGCAACATGCGAGAGCGGCCAGGGTCCGCCAATGTGGGGGAAACGTCTCATGAAAAATGGGCTTGCTTACCTTTACACCTGCATATTCATGATCTCCTGATACGCCGACACCAGCTTGTTCCTCACCTGCACGGTTGCCTGAAAGCCAATACTGGCCTTTTGCATCGACACCATCACATCCGACAGACTCACCTTGTCGTCACCCATGGTGAACGCCTTGCCCTGCTCGCCCGCCTTGAGCTGGGCTTCGCTGACCTGGGCGATCGAGTTCTTGAGCGCGTCCGCGAAGTCGACCTTGGCGACAGCCGGCTCGGGCGTGACCTTGACCGCCGGCCCGACGCCGCCAGCCGGGCGCGCTGCCGCCGCCTTGAGCTGGGCCATCATCGCTTCGATCCGGTCCGATCCGATTCCGTTCACGTTCATGTCGTTTCCTCTGTTCACACTGCCGGGCGCATCCATGCCCCATCTCGCGAGTACAATATGTATACCAGCGAAGTCAGGGTGCCAGAATAGCACCCGGGTGGCGCGCCGGCCCCGCGAGCAGGGGCCAAAAGCGCGCTCTGTTCGATGCTTTGACCGGGGGCCCTGCCCCACATAATGGAGTCTGAGCCCCAGCCTTTGCGCAGGTTTGGGAAATTCCTACCAGTTTGGGCCTAGCCCGTCGGACACCCCCACTATGGCAGCTGCAACCGCAGAAGAACTCGTCGACATCCCGGAAACGCCTCCTCCAACGTTCCTGCAGACCCCGCTCGGAAAGAATTTCCTGCGCGGTCTCGGCATCGCGGCGGTGCTGGCGTTGATGCTGGGCGTCTGGATGTGGAGCCAGCGCACCGAATACGGTGTCCTGTTTACCAATGTCAGCGACAAGGATGGCGGCGCCATCATGGCCTCGCTCGACCAGATGGCGGTACCCTACAAGTTCTCCGACGGCGGCGCCTCCATCATGGTGCCCACCGAGCAGGTGCACGGCATCCGTCTCAAGCTGGCCGCCCAGGGCTTGCCCAAGGGCGGCACGGTCGGCTTCGAGCTGATGGAAAACCAGAAACTGGGCGTGTCCCAGTTCCACGAACAAGTCAATTACCAGCGCTCGCTCGAAGGCGAACTGGCGCGCTCGATCGAATCGATCGCCGCCGTCAGCTCGGCGCGCGTGCACCTGGCGCTGCCGAAACCGTCGGTCTTCGTGCGCGAGCAGCAAAAGCCGACCGCCTCGGTGTTGCTGAATCTGCAAACCGGGCGCGTCATCGACCAGGCCCAGGTCAACGCCATCGTCCACCTGCTGGCCTCGAGCGTGTCGGAACTGCCGGTCTCGAACGTGACCGTGGTCGACCAGGCCGGCAACCTGCTGTCCGATCCGGACAAATCGGGCAACGCGCGCAAGCTCGATCCGAACCAGCTCAAGTACGTCGAAGCGGTCCAGAAGAACATCATCAAGCAGGTCGAGTCGCTGATCTCGCCGCTGGTCGGCCCCGGCAATGTGCGCGCCGAAGCGACCGCCGACATCGACTTCGCCCAGGTCGACACCGCCGCCGAAGTCTACAAGCCGAACTCGCCGCCGGAGCCGCAATCGATCCGCAGCCAGCAAACCTCGGAAGCGAACGGCCCCGGCACCACCGTGGCGTCGGGCGTGCCGGGTGCGCTGACCAACCAGCCGCCGGGTCTGAATACCGCGCCCCTGACCGCCACCGGCGCCCCCGGCACCGTGCCGGTGACCACCACCGGCCCGACGCGCAAGGACACCACCACCAATTTTGAAGTCGACAAGACCATCCGCTACGAGCAGCGTCCGATGGGCCTGATCAAGCGCCTGACCGTCGGCGTGCTGGTCAACCACCGCCGTTCGGTCGACGCCAAAACCGGCAAGGTCACGGTAACCCCGCTGCCGGCCGCCCAGGTAGCGCAGATCAACGAGCTGGTCAAGCAAGCGATGGGTTACTCCCAGGCCCGCGGCGACACGCTCAATGTGACCAATGCGCCGTTCGACGGCGTCGACAAGCCGGAAGTGCCGGCCGCCACGCTCGACTGGTGGCGCGACCCGGCCAACCTGCCGCTGGCCAAGGATGTCGCCAAGTACCTGTTCGTGGCCGCGATCATCGCTTTCCTGTACTTCCGCCTGCTGCGCCCGATGCTGCGCCCGGTCATGACCAAGTTCGACAAGGCCCACGAACTGCCGCCCGAGCCGACCCCCACCGAGGAGGAAAAGGCCGCCGAACAGGCCGCCATCGCCGACGCCGCCGCCGCCGAGCAGGAAGCCGAAGCCCAGGCCGAATCGCAGCAGGACCACAGCTACCGGGCCAACCTGGCGCTGGCCAAGAAACTGGCGCAGGAAGATCCGCGCATCGTCGCAAACGTCATCAAGGCATGGGTAGGTACAAATGAATGATAATGGAATCCAGAAGGCAGCCATCCTGATGCTGGCCATCGGCGAGTCCGAGGCGGCGGAGGTGATGCGCTTCCTCGGCCCGCGCGAAGTGCTCAAGCTCGGCGCGGCCATGGCCACGATGAAGAACGTGCAGCACGAGCAGGTGGTGGGGGTGCTCGAATCGTTCCGCGAACAGACCGAACTGACCTCCACCGTCGGCCTCGATTCGGACGAATACATCCGCCAGGTGCTGACCAAGGCGCTGGGCGACGACAAGGCGTCGGTGCTGCTGTCGCGCATCTTGGGCGGCAAGGATGCCTCGGGCATCGAAAGCCTGAAGTGGATGGATGCCTCGTCGGTGTCGGAACTGATCCGCAACGAGCACCCGCAGATCATCGCCACCATCCTGGTCCACCTGGAACGCGACCAGGCCTGCGAAATTTTGGGCAACTTCACCGACCGCCTGCGCAACGACGTGGTGCTGCGTATCGCCACCCTCGACGGCGTGCAGCCGGCCGCCCTGCGCGAACTGAACGACGTGCTCACCAAGCTCTTGTCGGGTAACGAAAACATCAAGAAATCCTCGCTCGGCGGCGTACGCGCGGCGGCCGAAATCCTCAACTTCATGAGCGGCGAGCAAGAGGGGTCGGTGATGGACAACATCAAGAACTACGACAACGACATGGCCCAGAAGATCATGGACGAAATGTTCGTGTTCGATAACATCATCGACATCGACGACCGCGGCATCCAGCTGCTGCTGCGCGAAGTGCAGTCCGAAATGCTGATCATGGCGCTCAAGGGCGCCTCCCAGGAATTGCGCGAGAAAATCTTCCGCAACATGTCGGCGCGCGCCGGCGAAATGATGCGCGAAGACCTCGAATCGAAAGGGCCGGTGCGCCTGTCCGAAGTCGAAACGCAGCAAAAACAAATCCTGCAGATCGTGCGCCGCCTGTCCGACGAAGGCCAGATCGTGCTCGGCAAAGGTGAGGATTCCTTCGTCTGATGGCTACCCTTCCGAAAGAACTGCAAACCGCGTACCAGCGCTGGGAAATGAACTCCTTCGACCGCGTTCCGGAACCGGAACCGGTCCATCTCGACACCGCGCCCGAGCCGCAAGCGCTGCCCGATGCGCTGTCCGATGCACCGCCCGCGCCGGACTGGCCGACCGAGGAGGAACTGGCCGCCATCCGCGAGCAGGCGCGCCTGGAGGGCTTCGAGGCGGGCCACGCGGCCGGCTACGCCGACGCGCTCGCGCTCGGGCGCGAGGAAAGCGCGGGCGAGATCGCCAACCTGCAATCGATCGCCGCCACCTTCACGCAGGCGCTCACGCACGCCGACGAGACCATCGCCAACGACATGCTGGAACTGGCCCTGCACCTGGCCAAGAACATGCTGCGCAGCGCGCTCGGGGTCAAACCCGAACTGATCATCCCGGTGATACGCGACGCCATCTCCTACCTGCCGGTGCTGCAGCAGCCGGCCGTGCTGATGCTGCACCCGGACGATGCGCGCCTGGTGCGCGACGCCATCGGCGAGGAACTCGACAAAGGCGGCTGGCGCGTGGCGGACGACGCCCATATCAGCCGCGGCGGCTGCAAGATCGATACCGCCAGCAACCAGATCGATGCCCAGGTCGAGGTGCGCTGGCAGCGCCTGGCCAACGCGCTCGGCAAGAACGACGTCGAGTGGCTGGACCGATGACCGCCCCCGACCGCACTGTTGACCGACATACTACCCGCTGGTCGTCCTATCTGCGCGACTGCGGCACCCTGGTCGGCTTCGTCGAGCCGCAGCAGGTATCGGGCCGCATCACGCGCGTGGCCGGCCTGGTCATGGAATGCGTGGGCCTCAAGCTGGCCGTCGGCAGCGCCTGCACCATTCCGATGCCCAACGGCGCGCGCGTGGAAGCCGAAGTGGTCGGCTTCGACGGCGACCGCCTGTTCCTGATGCCGCAAAGCGATGTCGAAGGCATCGTGCCGGGCACCAAGGTGCTGCCGGTCGAGGCGACCTTGCCGCGTCCGGGCACGGTGCCCCATCCGCGGCGCCGTCCGAGCGACCGCGCACGCCACTTGCCGGTCGGCATGGGCTTGCTGGGCCGGGTGGTGGACGGCGCCGGGCGCCCGCTCGACGGCCTGGGCCCCCTGCTCACCGAGGATAGCGGTCCGATCAACGTGCGCCCCGCCAATCCGCTCGACCGCGCGCCCATCGTGGAAACGCTCGACGTCGGCATCCGGGCGATCAACGCCATGCTTACCGTCGGCCGCGGCCAGCGCCTGGGCCTGTTTGCCGGTTCCGGCGTCGGTAAATCGGTGCTGCTGGGAATGATGGCGCGCTTCACCAAGGCCGACGTGGTGGTGGTCGGCCTGATCGGCGAACGGGGCCGCGAGGTCAAGGAATTCATCGAACACATCCTCGGACCGGAAGGCTTGGCGCGGGCCGCCGTCGTGGCGGCGCCGGCCGACACCCCGCCGCTGATGCGCCTGCAAGGCGCGGCGTACACCACGGCGATTGCCGAACATTTCCGCGACCAGGGCAAGAACGTGCTCATGATCATGGATTCGCTGACCCGCTACGCGATGGCGCAGCGCGAAATCGCGCTGGCCATCGGCGAGCCGCCCGCCACCAAGGGCTATCCGCCGTCGGTCTTCGCCAAGCTGCCGGTGCTGGTGGAACGGGCCGGCAACGGCCTGGTGGGCGGCGGCTCGATCACCGCGTTCTACACCGTGCTCACCGAGGGCGACGACCAGCAGGACCCGATCGCCGACTCGGCGCGCGCGATCCTGGACGGCCACTTCGTGCTCAACCGGCGCCTGGCCGAAGCCGGGCACTATCCGGCCATCGACATCGAACAGTCGATCAGCCGCGCCATGCACACGATCACCACCACCGCCCACCAGCACGCGGCGCGCCGCCTCAAGCAACTGTATTCGCGCTTCGAGCGCTCGCGCGACCTGATCACGGTCGGCGCCTACGCCCACGGCACCGACCCGGTGCTCGACCAGGCCATCGCCCTGAACGACAAAATCGAAGCCTTTCTGTGCCAGGAGATCACCGATAACGTCGGCATGCCGCAGAGCTTGGCCGAATTGACCTCTCTATTCTCGTGATGGAACAGGGTTCGGGATGCCTATAATGATGCATTATGGCAAAACAAGCCGTCCTCGATACCCTGCTCGAACTCGCCCAGCGCGACACCGACGATGCCGCCAAGCGGCTGGGGGTGGCGATCAAGGCGGCCGAAGAGACCGAACAAAAGCTGCAGATGCTGCTGGGCTATCTGGAGGATTACGCGCAAAAGCTGGACGCGGCCCAGCGCAGCGGCATCACGCCGATGGCGTACGCCAATTTCATCGCCTTCATCGGCAAGCTGGAGCACGCCATCATGGGCCAGCGCGAGATCGTCAAGCATGCGCACCACCGCAGTGCGGTGGAAAAGGGTTTGTGGCAGGCCAGCGAGCGTAAACGGGTGTCGTACCACACCCTGAACGAACGCGCGGCAATCGAAGCACTGCGCCTGGAAAACAAGCGCGACCAGAAACAGATGGATGAACACGCCGCCCGCCAGGCTTATTACAAACGTTGATGCACCCTGTCATAACCAACCGATCGCCCGCCATGTCCACTACTCCCATTTCGCAGCCACTGGCTTCCCTGAACGCCACGCCGGCACCGGCGCGCACCAATGCCGCCGCCGCGGCGCCGGCGGTCCAGTTCGGCCAGACGCTGTCGCGCGAAATCGCGCAGCGCCAGAGCATGACCCAGCAGCCGGCGGCGGGCGCGAGCGCCAAGCCCGCGGCGCCGCGACCGGCCGAAAAAGCCCAGGCGCCGCGTCCGGAACAGGGTGCCAAGGCGGAGCAGGCCAGCGCGAGCGCCCCGGACGCCGCGCCAGCCCGGCCCAATGCAGCGGCTGCCGGCAATGCCAGCAACAGCCAGTCCGGCGACAGCGCCAAGAGTTCCGCGACCGACGATAGCGCGGCGGCTGCCGCCGCTGCCGCCGACAGCGCCGCCGCAGCCGCCGCGCGCGCCGAACTGCCCCTGACCGACATGCTGGCCCTGGTCGCCAGCCTGACCCAGCCGGCGCAAGCGGCCGCCGCGCCGGTGGCCACCGATCCGGCCTGGAGCACCCTGGCAGCGACCCGCGGCGCCACCACCGCCTCCGCCGATCCAGGCCTGGCGGCCGATGCCGCCCTGGCCGCCTTTACCGCACCGGCCATGGCCGCAGCCGGCCGCTTCCCGACCGTCGATGGCGCCCCCACCCCGCCCGCTGTCGGCGCGATGGGCTTGCCGACCGAACCGGCGATGGAGACCGACGGCGCAGCGCTGGGCGAGCTGCGCGCCATGCTCGAAGGCGCCATGCCGCGCGCGGCCGGCGCCAGCGCCGCCGCCGACACCACCCAGGCACAAGGCAGCGCGCCGGCGCTGCAAACGGCCGCCCTGCAAACCGAGGCAGCGCGCATCGCTCCCGCCGCGCGCGAGCTACCCGAGGCCGCCACGACGGACACCACGGCGATCGAACCGACACCGGTCGGCGCCCCGCTGCAGCAGGCCGCGGTGGGCCTGGCGCAGGCTGCCAATGCCGGCGCCGACAAGCTGTCGGCGCGCGTGGGCACCCCGGCCTGGGATAACCAGGTCGGCCAGAAAATCGTCTGGATGGTGGCCGGCAAGGAACAAAGCGCGACCCTGACGCTGAACCCGCCCGACCTCGGTCCGGTCCAGGTGGTGCTCAATATCAGCGGCGACAACGCCAGCGTGACATTCTCCTCGGGCGAACTGGAAGTGCGCCAGGCTCTGGAAAATGCCATGCCGAAACTGCGCGAGATGATGGATGAAAGCGGCATTTCGCTGGGCAACGCCAGCGTCAACGCCGGCATGCCGGAACAGCGCCAGGACCAGGGCGAACGCGCCACGGCGGGCGGCGCCGGCGGCGCGGACGGCGTGCGCGGCCCGGTCAACGGCAGTGCGGCCGACGCCAACGAGCGCCTGGCCGCCAAGGCCCCGGTCCAGGGTGGACGGCTGGGCGTGGTCGACACCTTCGCCTGATGGCGTGGCATGGACTTGTCGAACTGCCTGGCCTTCCCCGGCGCGAACCATGCGCCGCGAATGAAAAGCAAATCGGCTGTCGATAGCTAGCCACGAGTTGGGCCGGGTTCGGCCCTGTTTTCCACGCATGCGCCCGCTCATTTCTTCGCGATAATGACATAATGCAGGCATGATCCACCGACGCCGTCTTGAGGTACCTTGAAAGCGAAAGCAAACATGAAAGCTGCAGCCCCCCCTGATGCGGCCGCCAAGCCGCCGTCGAAGAAAATGGCCATGATCGGTGCGATCGTGGCCGTGCTTGCGCTGGGCGGCGGCGGCGCGGGCTGGTATTTCACGCAGAGCAAGGGCGGCGAAGAGGCCGAGGAAACCACCAAGCCAAGCAAGAAAAAGAAAAAAGCCAAGGCGCACGCGCCGCCGGTGTTCGCCCCGCTCGAAGTATTTACCGTCAATCTGCAACCGGACGGTGAAGAAGAAAACATGCTGCAAACCACGATCACGCTGGAAATGCTGGGTCAGGAGCAGGCCGACCTGATCAAGGCCAACATGCCCAAGGTACGCAGCCGCGTCCTGCTGCTGCTGTCGGCCAAGAAGGCGTCGGACGTGAAGACGGTGGAAGGCAAGAACAAGCTGGCCGAGGAAATTCTCGAAGCGCTCAAGAAGCCGTTCGCCGAAAACGACGAGCCGCAGGAAGTGAACGAAGTCATGTTCACCCAGTTCATCATCCAGTCCCAATGATCCGCCATGGCCGATAATTTTCTCTCGCAGGAAGAAGTCGATGCCCTGCTCAAGGGCGTCAACGGCGACCAGGACGAAGCTTCCGCGCCCGAAGACAACACGGGCGTACGCACCTACAACCTGGCAACCCAGGAACGGATCGTGCGCGGCCGCATGCCGACGCTCGAAATCATCAACGAGCGTTTCGCGCGCCTGCTGCGGGTCGGCCTGTTCAACTACATCCGGCGCAGCGCCGAGGTGTCGGTCGGCTCGGTGCGGGTTTCCAAGTACAGCGAATTCATCCGCAACCTGGTGGTGCCGACCAACCTGAACCTGGTGCACATGAAGCCGCTGCGCGGAACGGCCCTGATCGTGTTCGATCCGGGCCTGGTGTTTTTGCTCGTGGACAATCTATTCGGCGGCGACGGGCGTTTCCATACCCGGGTCGAGGGCCGCGACTTTACCCAGACCGAGCAGCGCATCATTTTGCGCATCCTCGATATCGTGTTCGATTCGTATGCGAAATCGTGGGAACCGGTGTATCCGGTCGAGTTCGAGTACATCCGTTCCGAAATGAATACCCAGTTCGCCAATATCGCCACCCCGAACGAGGTGGTGGTGTCGTCCACGTTTACCATCGAGCTCGGCTCGGTGAGTGGCCAGATTCACATCTGCATGCCGTATTCGATGATCGAGCCGATCCGCGACACCCTCACCTCCAGCCTGCAGGGCGAGGCGCTGGAAGTGGACAAGCGCTGGATCCGCCTGATGACCCAGCAGATCCAGATCGCCGAAGTCGAACTGGTGGCCGTGCTGGGCACCGCGCGCGCCTCGTTCGACGAGATTCTCAATTTCAAGGTGGGCGACATCGTCGCCCTCAACGTGCCCGAACAGATCCAGGCCACCGTCGACGGGGTGCCGGTGATGGATTGTACTTACGGCGTGCTCAACGGACAGTACGCGCTCAAGGTCGAGAAACTGCTCGCCAATGCGGACACCAAATAATTTAGGAGGGCAATATGGCCGATAATCTGGACGATGATGCAATGGATGACGACTGGGGCGCGGCCATCGCCGAGCAGGCCAAGGCGGAAGCCGACGCGCTGCAAAGCCAGGCCGCCAGCGCGGCCGTGTTCAAGGATTTTTCCAACAAGGGCACCAAGCCGGACACGCCGAACGACATCGACTTCATCCTCGACATTCCGGTCCAGCTCACGGTCGAGCTGGGACGGACCAAGATCGCCATCAAGAACCTGCTGCAGCTGGCCCAGGGTTCGGTGGTCGAGCTCGACGGACTGGCGGGCGAGCCGATGGACGTGCTGGTCAACGGCTGCCTGATCGCCCAGGGTGAGGTGGTGGTGGTGAACGATAAATTCGGTATTCGCCTGACGGACATCATCACGCCGTCCGAACGGATTCGAAAACTGAATAAATGACGGCCCGCCTGCTTGCCGCCGTGGCGCTGGCGTGCAGCCTGGCGCCGGGTCTGGCCGCCGCACAGGCGGCTGTTGCCGTTCCTGCGGCGTCGGTTCCAGCTGCTTCGGTTACACCTTCCGTATCCACTCCGGCGGCGGTGGTGCCTGCCGCCGCCGAAGCGCAGGCCAGTCCCGCGGTGGTGGCCCCGGTAACGGCCCCAGCCGCTGCCACGCCGGCCCCAACAGCCGTCACCATGCCCGCCCCTGCCGCCGTGCAGCCGGCGCCCGGTCCAATGGCGGGACCATCTGCCGGCAACCTGCTGCAAACGATTTTCGCCCTGACGCTGGTGCTGGCCCTGCTGGGCGCCATGGTCTGGTTCATGAAACGCTACGGTCCCCAGGCCGCCGCCGGCGCGGCCCAGATGCGCACCGTCGGCGCGCTCAGCCTGGGCGGGCGCGAACGCATCATCGTGGTCGAAGTGGGCGACCAGTGGATCGTGGTGGGCGCCTCGCCCGGCCGCATCAACGCGCTGGCCACCATGCCGAAGCAGGAAACGCCGCCCGGCGGCCCCGCGGTGCTGGCCAACGGCCCGGCATCGGGCACCTTTGCCGAGTGGCTGAAACAGACCATCGACAAACGCAATGGACGCTAAGCCGCCTTCTTCTCCGTCCCTGAGCCGCGCGCGCCGCTGGCTGCCGCTGCTGGCGCTGTGCCTGCCGGCGCTGGCGATGGCCGCGCCGGGCATCCCGACCTTCACCAGCACACCGGCCCCGGGCGGCGGCACGGCGTACTCGCTGCCGGTCCAGACGCTGCTCTTGATGACGGCGCTGTCGTTCCTGCCGGCGGTGCTGCTGATGATGACCAGTTTTACCCGCATCATCATCGTGCTGTCGCTGCTGCGCCAGGCGATCGGCACCCAGTCGGCCCCGCCCAACCAGGTCATGGTCGGGCTGGCGCTGTTCCTGACCCTGTTCGTGATGGGCCCGGTGTTCGACAAGATTTATGTGGATGCATACCAGCCGCTGCAGGAAAACAAGATCCAGATGGGCGAAGCCGTGGACAAGGCGGTGGCGCCCCTGAAAACGTTCATGATCCGCCAGACGCGCCAGGCCGACCTGGCCATGTTCGTCAAGATTTCACGCTCGGCCGCGCTGCAGGGGCCGGAAGACATTCCGCTGCGCATCCTGATTCCCGCCTTTGTCACCAGCGAACTGAAAACCGCGTTCCAGATCGGCTTTGCCATTTTCATTCCGTTTCTTATCATCGACATGGTGGTGGCGTCGGTGCTGATGTCGATGGGGATGATGATGATGTCGCCGGCCGTCATTTCGCTGCCGTTCAAGCTGATGCTGTTCGTGCTGGTCGATGGCTGGCAGTTGCTGCTCGGCTCGCTCGCGCAGAGTTTTTACTAGAAAGGGCCCGCCATGACCCCCGAAAGCGTGATGACAATGGGCCGCGTGGCCATGGAAGTAACCCTGATGGTGGCCGCGCCCATGCTGCTGGTGGCGCTGATCATCGGCCTGATCGTCAGTATTTTCCAGGCCGCCACCCAGATCAATGAAGCGACGCTGTCCTTCATTCCCAAGCTGGTCGGCATTTTCGTCGCCCTGATCGTGGCCGGACCGTGGATGCTGGCGGTCATGCTCGACTACATGCGCCAGGTGTTCAGCGGCATTCCCGGCCTGGTCGCCTGAGCGCCCGCGCGCTCGCCCCGTATGATCACCCTGACCAGCGTCGAGATGAATGCGTGGATCGCCGGCCTGTTGTGGCCGCTGACCCGCATCCTCGGCCTGGTCACCGCCGCTCCCCTGTTCGGCAATGCCAGCGTGCCCGTGACGATCAAGATTTCGCTTGGCGTGCTGCTGGCGAGCATCATCGCCCCGGCGATTCCCGCCATTCCCGCAGCCGATCCGCTGTCGATGGCCGGTTTGCTCATCCTGGTGCAGGAAATGCTGATCGGGGTGGCGATGGGCTTTTCCATCCGCCTGGTGTTTGCCGCCATTGAAATGGCCGGCGAAATCTGTAGCCTGACCATGGGCCTGGGCTTTGCCAGCTTTTTCGATCCGCTCACCAAGGGCCGTTCCTCGGCCGTCAGCCAGTTCCTGGCGCTGATCGCCACCATGGCGTTTCTGGCCGCGAACGCGCATCTGGTGCTGCTCGAAGCGCTGGCCGAGAGCTTCGTGACGATGCCGATTTCGGCCACGCCGATGTCGTCGTCGGCGGAATGGGAAATCGCGAAATGGGGCGGCCTGATTTTCAGCGCCGGGCTGCATTTGTCGCTGCCAATCGTGGCGGCCCTGCTCATTACCCAGGTGGCGCTCGGGATCCTCACACGCGCCGCGCCGCAGCTGAACATCTTCGGGATTGGTTTTCCGATCACCCTGGGCGTGGGCATGCTGGTGATCGTGATGGTGCTGCCGTACCTGGGCAATCCGTTCCAGGTGCTGTTCAACCAGGGCATTGAAACGGCACGGCGGGTACCGCGTATGGCGGCCACGCCCGCACCGGCGGTGGTACCGGCCGCGCCCGCTGCCAGACCTAACGAATAAGGTTAGATCGAGCGAGTGTAGCGACGCCTCAATGTGATCGAACGCGATTTCTGGCCGTTTACCATTGGCCACAAGGCGTGGCTGTTCTCGAATTCAGTCGCCGGCGCCGATGCCAGCGCAGTGATCTACAGCCTGATGCTCACATGCCGCACCTGCGGAGTCGAACCGTATGCCTACTTGCGACACGTGCTGACTGAATTGCCGCAGCGCCAGAGCGGTCCATCGCGCGCAGCGCCCGATTCTCCTACTCGGCGCATCGTCCTGCCCCTCCCGATCCATGAAAAGCATCTTGATCGTGCGTTGAATACCACCCGTCAAAAGGAATGGCAGCGCGCGGATATATACATTTCAATCAAACAACGTTAATTTTCACAAACTATTGCCAAATTTTAAATGTATTGACGCAGCATGAGATAATTCTGCAACTTACAAAAACTCAAAGGTATGAGATGGCTTTTCAGTTTGCAGGTGCAACATTTTTATCACGGCTATCACCCCACCGCATTTTTTTCTCGTTGCTGACGGCAGTTCTGTTGTGCGTGGCAGTCAATGCGCGGGCGGAGGAGCCCAAGACTGAGCCGGACACGTTTGGACCGTATACGTACTTCCTTATAAAGTTGGCTCCCGATGTGGATGAGGAGAGCGCAATAAAAAGGTCGATTAAATTTATGAAAGGCACAAACCCGAACGCCTATTGCAAAGTGACTTTTGTGCCGCCCGCGTTATCAGTCTATGGGGCAGAAGTAATGTATGAGTCTGGAACCAGGTCCTGGGCAAGCAAGCCGATGGATGCGTACGTCTCTGCAATGAAGGATGGCGTATGCACCCAGGACACGAAATACGGCGACGGAATTTTTACTATGACGCGCGAGCGATGGGTATGCCGTGCAGCGCAAAATCAGCGTTATTCTGACCAGCACGAGAGATGCGTCGGTTTTCAACCTGAGGCAAACGACGACGCAGATGGGAAAAATATCGGAGAGGGATGTCCTGACAAAGGGCCGACCGTCGGTTCGACTCGACCGACCGTAGGCGAGCCGATCCAGCCAGCCACCGGCAACATGTGGCACCTCATTACGGATTACCAGGCGTCGAAAGGCGCAAGTAACCTGACGCTGAGCCGTATTTACAACAGTGCGCCCACCTATCCGGATCCCCGCGTGGTTCGTGGGTTTGGCGTGCGCTGGACCCATTCTTATAACAAATCGCTCAGGCCGGAAAAACAATACGCCAATGGCAACATCTGCTGGCGCTCTAGCTGGGATGGTTCGCTCGAGTGTTCGTCAGGTTTCCGGAGCGAGGAACCTATTCCAGGCCGGGTATCCATCAGCCATCCGGACGGGAAGCAAA
>NZ_JAVCWL010000059.1:0-17517 GCF_030846505.1 Massilia pseudoviolaceinigra
GAAAGACCCGTGTGAGCGAAAGCCATGCGGGTTTTTTTTCGTCTCAATGATGCGATTGAAGCATCATTTCGTATTTACGCCCGCCTCCCAACGTCCCACGCTTTCTCTTGGGGCATATGAATTAAGTCAACGGACGCTGTAAAACATTGAACTTTCGATATTGTTAAAAACCCGGCAAGCTTGTAAAGTGCGATTTGCTGGCGAAATGGATAAGCATGAAACTTGTAAGTCAAAAGCTCGACTGGATTCAGGCACTCAGGGGAATTGCAGTAGTGTTTGTGGTGCTCAGTCACGCGCGCTACTTCCTGCTTAACACGCCGGACTGGGGAATGGTCGATATCTGGCTCGGTCCAGGCGCTATGGGCGTAGATCTTTTCTTTATTATCAGCGGCTTCATCATGGTGTACACCACCCAGAAGTCGGACGGCAGCATCGCCTCCAGCATCGATTTTTCCATCAAGCGCTTCGCCCGCATCTGGCCGGTGTACGCCATCGCCACGATTCTCTATGTCATGCTGGTCAAGGATGGCATGGCGTATTTCGCCGGGCCCGGCCACGTGGCGGTATTCCTCAAAAGTCTGCTGCTCATTCCGCCCATTCCTTCGGACGTGCCCTTCTTCGGTTTTACCCTGCCGCTGGCTTGGACCTTGGCGTTTGAAGTTTATTTCTACGCGGTTTTTTGTATCAGCATGCTGTTTGGGCGCCTGCGCTGGGTTGCCTTGTGCGTCTGGATGCTGGCCACGGTGATCGCCATTCCGCTCATCGAGCAGAACACCGCCTTCCACGTGCGCACGAATTTCAACTTCCGTTTTTCCTATCTCAACCTGATCACCAATTCGATCATCATTGATTTCATGGCCGGCGTGGCAATTGCCCATATTTACCTGGCGCCGAGGATCCGACTGACTAATCGCATCCTGTGCCTGAACCTGATGTGGGTGAGTATCGGCTTTGCTTTATGGTGCAATTTCGCCACCGAGGCGAACTTTCACGGCCCGACGAAATGGGGCTGGCCGCTCGCCTTGATGGTACTGTGCATCGCGCTGGCCAGCAAAACCGTCAGTCTGGCGCCGCCGCGCTTCATCGTGTGGCTGGGTACCATTTCCTATTCGGTGTACCTGTTCCATATTCTGGTGCAGTTCGTACTCAGCCGCTGGCTGGACGTGCATGGGGTTCCCACTAATCCGTGGGCGCGTGTATATATTACGACCCTGTTTTCGGTTCCGGTCGCGGCGCTCTCGCACCATTATCTGGAAGTCAAGCTTGGTGGCGCCACGCGCGATCTGCTGACCCGCATGGCCACCCGTTTCTTGAAACCGGCCGCCGTGGTGGAGCTGGAACCGGTAGCGTCACCGCAGCCGGTGGTGCTGCGCAGACGCGGCTAACTTGGCCGCGTCTACCACTTCAGCGTCACCGCGCTCCAGATCAGGATAATAAAGAGGAACCAGCCCCAGCGTGGCTTGCGCAACATGGCCGATTGCAGCACGATCACGGCCATGCAGATAGATGGCAGCACGCGCTGCGAGGCCAGCGCGAAAGCGCAAATCAGCGCAACCTGCACTGCGATCGCCACCTGAAAATTGTTATCGCCATCCGGCTTGGCGACAGGATCCGGATTGGCCGGAGCATCGCTTGCCGGCGGCGGACGAACCGCCGCGGCAGGAGCCGCAACAGGAGTCTGTGCAGCCGCCGGCTTTTTCATGTTGACGGGCGCTGGCGGTACCGCCGGCGCTTCGGCCGCCTTGCGCTCCTTCTTCTCCACCGCCAGCTGCGCGGCGGTTTTCTCCAGCACCGGCGCCGATGCCAGCGTGGCCTGCCACCATCCGTCCCAAGGCGCCTTGCCCTGGGCCGACAGCGCCCGGAACGCGCTGCTGCGTTTCGACTGCATCAGCTTCATGTCGATGCCCGCCGCCCCCCATCGTGCACGCGCGGCGCGCACGCGCACCAGCAGCGGCAAGCCCTTGACCGGATCGACCATGCGGATGAACTGCGCATAGCCTTCCAGCGCATCGATGACGTTGGTATTGCCGTTCCACTGCTTGCCTTCCGGCCCATCCTTCTCGAGCTGGAACAGCGTGGCGCGAAAACGCCGCAGGGTCTCGCGTTCGAGCGAGGGCTTTCGATTGACCACGATCCCGGTCACCATCTGGCGCTGCGCGTCGTGCATCACATGCTGCTTGTCGGGATGCGGTGTGAAACCCTCGTCGATGACGATCTGCTTGGCGCGCCAGAGCAGCTTGCCGGCCAGCTTGCGCGCGTCGGCATCGCCCGAAAACGTCAGGTCGTCCGCATAGCGCGTGTACTTGAAACCCAGCGTGGCCGCGCAAGCCTGCAAACGCGCATCGAGGCGCCGGCACAAAATATTGGTCAGCGCCGGACTACTCGGCGCGCCCTGCGGCAGGGCGCGCGGTCCGTGCGCGACAAAAAACGTCTCGCCATCGATGCGCACTTCGTCGGTCGGCGCTTCGGTGCACAGCAGCGCGAGGATGGTTGCCAATTGTTCGCTGTAGCCCAGCTGCGCAAACACGCCTTTAATGCGCGGCATGCCGATCGACGGGAAAAAATCCTTGAGGTCCAGATTGATGACCACCGCCTGCCCGACGTGGGGCGCCGCGTTGCTGACGATCGAGCGGCCCGGCACGAAGCCGTGCGCCGCCTGATGCAGCGGCGCGCGCGCCAGCACGTTGTCGAGCACCCAGTACTGGGCGCGTTTCAGGCGCGGCATCGGCGCCGAAATAATCCGTTCGCCGCCGGTCTTTTTGGGCATCGCGAAGCGCCGGTAATGGCTGATGCGCGAGACGCGCCGCTCGAACGCCAGGAAGCGCAGCTCCGACAGGGTGATGCCCATCGCCTGCGCCAGTTCATCCGCCTTGTGCAGCACCGGCATGGCCAGCCCCGCCAGTTTTCCGGCGTCGCTGTCGGCGCGACTGAGGCCCCCCGAAACGCCCGCGCCCAGGTACAGCACTTCGTGTTCGCGCCGCTGGCGCCACGCTTGCGCCTTCTCGAAGCGCACCAATGCGCGTTTCTGGCGCGTTTCCTCGCGCCGCGCTTTGGCCTTGGCCATGCGCTCCTTGCGCAGCATGCGCAGCGCCGCCTCGGGATTTTGCAGGTGATGCAGCTCGCCGCCCAGCTTCTGCAAGGCTTGCGTCAACTCCGTCTCGCGCCGGATCAGTGCCGATTCGACCGACGGCTTGCCGCTGTCGGCCGGCCAGAAGCCCAGGCGCTGCATCTCGGTCAGCACGACTTCTTCTTTGGAGCTGGAGCGTATGCGCTCGTACAACTGCGCGCGCGTCAGTTCGGAGGGAGAGGGAGTAGGGGAAGTCATCGTGTCCTGGTCTCGCAAGGAGCACCACGGAAAACACTGTCGGGAAAACGCAAACTACACAAGCACGGCAGGATAATCATCGAAGGGCCTGCAGGACTGGAGCGCTCCACTCGACGCCGTACCGCACCAGTAGCGCTGATCGGCTTCAGGGAAGCCAAACCGTGTCGCGCTACTGGTGCAGGTACGGCACAGTGAAGAGCGTGCCAGTGACGCGTGGGAAGAGCTGACAACGTGGACGGCGATCCGCCGTCCGGTTTGCAAGAGCCATCCCGCCGTGCTTGTTGATGCGAGTATAACAGGTGAATTCCGGGCTCCTCAAGCATTGGTTGGAATACGTGGTTGAGTAAAGGTGGGCGGCCGCGCATTACACGCCAGGCGCTGCGTCGCGCCTGGCCTGGTCCATGCGCAGCACGAGCATGTGCACGCACGGCCCCTTGTGCATGCGGTTCTGGGTGAAGTGATTGCACTCGCAACTGCCGTCGACGATGCGCCGGTCGGCGTCTAGGCGCAGCATGACCTGGTACGGCCGGCCATTTTCCTTGCTGCGCGCGCGCAGGCGCAGGCCGCCATCGGGTTGCGCTTCGCTCGCCTGTTCGCTCAGGCTTTGCACGGCCAGCAGGGTCGCCGCCTTTTCTTCGATCGCGCTGGCAAAGCGCAGCACGTCCAGCGGCAAAGGCTCGCGCGACAGCTCGCGCAGGCGGTACACACCCTGCGTCAGGTCGTAGATCACGCGCCCGGCCTGGGTGTACAACGTGAGCGCGCTTTCGACGATGGCGCGCGTCAGGCCGGTGTCGGCCGCCAGCTGGTCGGCGGTGGCGAACCAGCGCTGTCCCAGCGCGGCAAAAACGCGCGTCTTGCTATTGTCGTCGACGGCGCCGCGCGGCGCCAGCAGGTCGAACTGGCCGGCCCGCGCCCAGTCGTTGGCGGTCCAGCCGGACAGGCCGAGCGTGAGCTGCATGTCCGGCAGGTTGGCAATCCAGAAGCTCGGCATGCCGCTGCCCATCAGGTGCACGGTAAAGCTGTGGGCCACCGGGATCAGGCGTTCGAGCAGCATCAGGCGGCGCCGCCCCCAGATGCGGATTTCTTCAGCCGCATTGCCCTGGTAGATCGAACGGCGGCATACCAGTTCATCGTTCCACGGCTCAAACAGCGCGCGGATCGGTTCACCCGGCGTGAGCACGAAGCGGATCGACCGCGGGCCGACGCGTTCCTTCTTGCGGCGCAGGAGGTGGCAGAAATTATGCACATCCATCGGATGCAGATCGAGCCGGCGCGCCGGCAGGTTCATTGCGCTGCTCACCTGCAGAAAGCCGCGCACCCAGGTTTCCGGCACGTCGATCTTCTCTTCCTTGAAAGATGGATCGCCCGCGGTGGCGACCTGAAACCCGCTCGGATCGATCGCCAGACGGGTCGCTTTATAGTCGCGGATCTTCTGGAATTCGCCGTACAGGCCTTCGGAGTAGTCGACATTGGTGGTGCCGCAGGCGAAGTCGTCCACGCGGTCGAACACATTGTGGCTGCAGCTGAGCGAGGCGTAGCTCGATTCGTCGCGGCTGAAGCACTCGAAGAATACGCGGTCGGGATGGACCGTGATGACCGGGTCGAGCACCACCCAGGCATCGAAATTGGCCTTGTAAATATAGTCGAAGTATTTGGCCTGGGCCGCGGCGAAGGGCTTGAGGATGATGCTCTTTTGCGCCCGCAGTGCCTTCAGTTCCTCGCTCAGCGGCGCCATGCGCGCGCGCAGATCCGCATTGCGGTCGATCAGTTCCGCTAGCGCCGGGTCTTCGTTCTGTGCGCGCCATGCCAGGTACGCGGTCTTGTCGGGCGGCTGGTAGCGCTGGTCGGCCACCACCACGTCGTGCAGCGCGCAGATGGCTTCGCGGAAGGGAATGTGCTTGTTCAGCTGGGCGACAAAATGGGTCGGCGCCCGCAAGGTGTCGGGCGCGAAGCGCATTTCGGTGCTTGAAGCGCTGTTGCTGACGGTGCTGGCGCCGTAGTAGCGGTATTCGAATTTCATTGTGGTCCCCGCAGGATCGCATGCGCGCGCGGCGGCTCGATCGTCATCACCGCCGGCAGTGCCGGGAAGCGTTCCTGGATCGCGCGCAGTCCTTCGATGTACTGCGCCTTGTCGGCGATGGCCACGGTGAGCACCTGACGCGCAAACAGGCGCGCGACAAAAGCGGCGATCGCCTCCGACGCTTGCGCCTGCGCGCGCAGGAAATCGAGCACGCGGTTCTTGACCACCCGGCCGCGGTTGACCTGCGAGAGCACGTTCAAAAAGTACGGTTCGAGGCGTTCCAGCTTCGACAGATCGCCGGCGCTTGCGCTGGCAAGCCAGCCGCTGACGAACAGCTGCATGTTGGCGGACGGATGCTGGCTAAGTTTGAGCATGTATTCGGTGACGTCGGCGACGTCGAAATGGGTCGTGAGCATGGTGCGTCCGAAGCGCTGCACTTCTGGATCGAGATGGTCGCACAGGCTGACCAGCAGGGACGGATTCCAGTCTTCGGTGGCGCATTGCGTGCTGAAGAACTCGCGCGCGAACGCGCGGGTGTCTTCCCAGGTGCTGTCGAGCAGGCGCAGCGCCGCTTCCATCTGGGTGCGCACCAGGGCTGCGTGTTCGGTAAAAGCCGCACAGGCCCAGCGCCGCACGCTGGCGTTTTCGTTGCGGCCGAACTGCGCCCATTCGGCCACGCTGAACTGCGTGTTGGCGAAGCGCGGCAGCATCTGCGCGCCGAGCAGTTGCGCGCCCTTGCTGCGCGCGGCCAACAGGCGCACCAGCAGCGCGCGGTCAAGGTGGTCGGCGCCCGAATTGAGCGGTCCCAGGATCCATGCGATCAGGTCCGCGTGCACGCCCTCGGCCGGTTCGCTGTGGAACAGGGTATCGAGCAGCAGCGGCAGCAAGGTGGCGCGGAACGTGGCGTCGCTTGGCGCGATGCGTTGCAAGGCACCGTCGATGGCGCGCCGCACGTCCGCGTCCGGGTGCGTGCAGAACACGGCGAACAGCAAGGCTTGACTTGCCAGCATGTGCTCCGGCAGTGCGCTGAACAGCTTGATGCCGACCGCGCGTACGCCCGTATCCGCTTCCTGCAGCAGCGCCGCCAGGATGGCCGGCGGGATCGCGCCGGCCGGCTCGGCATGGCGCAGCAGCCATTCGCCCGCGGCGATGCGCACGCTGGCCAGCCGGTGCGCGAGCAGGGCAAGCAGGCGCGCGTAGGGCGCTTGCGCCGCGGCCGCGCGCAGGGGGCGGTCGAGCAGCCATATGAGGTCGGCGGCGATGGCCGGGACCACCAGTTCGGCCTGATCGAGGTCGCCGCAGTTGTCCAGCCAGTCGAGCAGCAGCAGGACGATGACGTCTGCCTGGCCGGGCAGGGCCAGCGCGCACTGGCACAGCATGCGGCCATGGCGGCGCACCGCTTCATCGGGCGAAGAGGCCAGGGTGGCGACCAGCAGCGCATCGGCGCAGTAATGATCGGGCGCGCGGCTGATGCATTCAAGCGCGAAGGTGCGCGCTTCCGGCAGGCTCGATTGCAGCAGCAACAGCAGCCAGTGCGTATCGGGCACGCCGTCGGCAAAGCGCTGTCGGCACAGCTGGAAGGCGAAGCCGGCGGTCTCGCTGTAAGGGCTGCGCAAAAGCGCGCCCAGGTCGTCGAGCGCGATCCGGTCGCAAAAGGCGGTGTTGTCGATCAGGGCGCGCGCGGCATAGGCGTGCACGCCCTCGCAGCGGCTGCGCTGCATCAGCCAGAGCAGGGCGGCGGGACGCGCATCCCACAGCGCGGGAAACGCTTCTTCGCGTCCGTTGGCGGGCACGATCGGGCCGACCTGGAACCAGCTGCTGCCGCTGCGGTTACCGGTCCAGGCGCCATGGCTGCGCAGCAGGCGGTTGAACATGGTCCAGTGGCTGTAGATGTCGTAGCTGCGGTGGGCGCGCATGAAGTAGCGGCCCTCGCGCGTGTAGGGCTGGCCGGAGTCGGCGTCATCCATCGCCATCAGCACGCCGAGCGCCATCGTGACAAAGGCCGGGTCGTCGTCCTGGCCGAGACGGCGCAGCGTGCGCCAGCCGCGCAGGCGCAGGTAGGCGCGCGTGCGCGTGCTGTACGCGACAGTGCTGTCGGGACGGGCCGCCATTTCCGCGTACGGCACCCATTTGCGGTCGATGCGCACATACGTGCTGGAAGTCTGGGCTGCGGTGGTGTCGAAGCGCTGCTGCAGCAGTCCAAACAGTTCGCCGTCGTCGCGCATTTCGGCGGCCTTGTACAGATGCCGCACGGCGCGGAACGTGCCCGCGCGCAGGGGCTGCTGGCGCAGCTGCGCCAGCAGGATGCTGCGCGCGAGCGGATCGGCCAGCGCCACCTGGTCGAGCTGTTCGAGCCAGTCTGACAGCGACAGCGTGGTCCATTGATCGGGGCGCGCGCACAACTGTGCAATCGCTTCCTCGTCGCGCGCGGCCCAGGCTTGGCGCAGCTGCGCCGGCCAGTCGCCGGTCAGTTGCGCGGCGTGTTGGGCTAGCGCTGCCTCCCCGGCCAGTTGCAGCCACGCCTGTCTGGCGATGCGGCGCACCGCATCGCTGCCGCCGCGCGCGTGCAGTTCGAGCATCGCCTGGGTGGCGCCGGTGTCGCCACAGCGGCCGATGGCCCAGGCCAGGCAGTAATCGAGTGCGGAGGTGCCGCGCCCGATCAGGCCGACCATCAGCGGTACCGCGGCGGCCAGCCGGCGTTCGCCGATGCGCCATGCGGTGCGGGTGCGCTGCTGGTCTTTCAGGCGCCGCCAGACGCCGGCGTCCAGCCGTCCAAGCAGCACGGCGTCGGCGGCGCGCTGTTCGGCAGTTGCCGGCGCCGCTGGCACGGTGTCGTCGAGGCGCGCGCGCGGCAGGGCTGCCGCGTCGGTGAAGCCCTGCGCCCGGCGTTCGGCCAGCAGTAGGTCAAACAGGCGATCCGCCGTGCTCTGGCCGACCGGGTGCGGCGTGCGCGTGGTCTCGCGCCACTCGTCGCCGCGGCGGCCCTGGCGCACGTTGACGAGGTAGCGGTCAACGCCATCAGGCAGTTCGCACAGGTCGATTTCGCACTCGACCACACTGTGTTTTTGCCTGCGTACCAGGCGGGTTGTACGAATCAGTCTCACCGCGTCTGCCCATGATTGAATAGAGGTCAATAGTAACCCGCGGCAGAACTGCTTGTAAATCAGGCAATGAAAATCTAGGTGGCGCTGCGCTGCAGCGTGAGCACGAAGGCGACGCCGTCATCGAGGTTTTTGGCGACGATGGTGCCGCCCATTTTCGCCATGTAGGTCCTGGCCACGAACAGGCCCTGGCCGCGGTTGCCGTGCGCACCCGCTTCCTCCTGGTCCGACACGCCGTACTCGAAAATGGTGCCGATGACATCGTCGGCGATGGTCGGTCCGCGGTTGGCGATGGTGACGCCGGCACTCGTTTCGCTAGCCTCGAGCGTGATGTCGATGCTGGTGCCGGGCAGGCGGTAGCGCTGGGCGTTGACCAGCACATGGGTGACCACGTCTTCCAGCGAATATTCGTCGGCCCGCACCTGCACCGCCTGCGGCGCGCCGTGAAAGACCACATCGGTGACGCCGGCGCAGGGGGCGTTGGCCGCCACGTTGCGCAAGAAGGCAGTCAGATCGATCTCGCTTACCTGCAGCACGGTCGACTGGAACGCTTCGCTGGGCGAGGCCCGTCCATACAGCACGCGGATCGCCTGCTGCATGCGCAGCACGTAGCGCGCGCTCTGGTTGCCATCGGTGCCGTGCAGGGCGATGAGCGACTGCAGCGGCGACATGATCTCGTGGCCGACGGCATGCCACATGTCGCGTTCCTGTTCCGCGCGGATGGCTTCGCGCTCGACATCTTCGCGCACGCGGCGCAGCAGGTCGTGCAGGCAGGTGGCCAGCACGCCCAGTTCATCTTCTCCGCGCAGGTCCGACAGGTCGGGCTGCGAAGCGTCGCCGCGCTCCTTGACGGTGCGCGCCACCGAATCGGCGCGCTCGATCAGCTCCTTGATGCGGCTGATGATGCCGATCTCGATCACCAGCCACGCCAGCATCAGCGCCAGCAGCATGGCGCCGACGAACCAGGCCATGCGGCTGGCCACCACGCCCAGGCTCTGGCTGACGCTGCGCACGTCGCCGGCCAGCACCACGTCGTAGCTGCCCAGCGGCGTGGCGATGCGGTGGGTCGCGGCCAGCGGCGTGTCGTACGTGTCGACCGGCAGGCGCCGGATCAGGGCCGTGAGGAAGTGCTGCGACGCGTCCTCGGTGCCGCTGGCGCCGGCCAGCTTGATCAGCGGGGCAGCGCCGGTGGCGGCGACCTTGTCGATGCGCAGTGTTTCGCCCGGCAGCAGCATGGGCGCCAGGTCGGCCAGCGAGAAGCCGCTCGCCGCGCTGCTCTTGTCGCTGTCGAGCACCACCGCCCCTTCGCCGGGGGCGAGCAGCACCACGCTGACGCGGATCTTATCCAGATCGGCCGGTGGCCAGATGCGGCGTGCGCTGTCGTCTCCGAACAGGTCTTCCTGCAGCACGCTGACCGGCAGGCGCACCGAAAAGAAGGCATTGCGCGGGCAGGTGTCCGGATTGGCGCCGGCAGCGGGCTCGTTGCACTGGGCGTTCTGCCACATCCAGCCGCGGAAGTCCTTTACGGGGCGGGTGTGCTTGCGGCCTTCGTCGGCCGCGTTAAATCCGGTCAGCCGTCCGCGCAGGGGCGCATACGGGCCGCTCGGCTGGCGCGGGTCTTCCTCGAAAGGGGCGATCCACTGATAGGTACGTCCGCGCAGCGACACAGTGACGCGCACCCGGTGCGACTGGTTCAGCACTTCGTCGCCGCTGCGGTGCGAAACCAGCCGCCCCAGGTCGACGCTGCCGGCCACGTAGATGAAGCCACCGGCCCAGGGGTTGTTGCCGATGGCGGCGCACAGGTTCGCGCTCGGGCCGAACTGGCGCATGCAGCCCGACATGGCCACGGCCTGCTGCACCTTTTGCTGGTCGTCGAAGTCGAGCGCCGGAAACGGCAGCAGCAGCGGTCGCAGTCCAGGTGCGGCCGCGCCGGCCGATGGTGGATTGAGCAGCGCAAGCTGGCCGGCGGGATGGCGCAGGGTGGCGCTGATCTGCTCCCCGGTCTTGCGGAAGCTGGCCTGGTAATTGGTGTAACTGAGCTGCTTTTCCTGTTGCAGCACCGATAGCGCCAGGCCAAGCGTGGCCAGGGCCAGCAGCAGGAAGGCCGCGCGCAGCAGGATGCGCAGGCGGTAGGGCACGAACCAGAGCCGGCGCGCCGCCATTTAGTCGGCCCAGCGAAAGCCGCGCATCGGCACGTTTTCGATGCACTCGAAGGCCGGATCGATCTCGCGGAAGGCGTCGCGGATGGTGCTCACGTGCTTGCGGATATTGTCGCGGTTGCGGCCACTCTTGACCACTTCGTACAGCTCCTCGTACGAGACCACCTGGCCGCGCCGCGCGAAAAGGGCCGCCAGGATGCGCTGCGCCGTCAGCGGCAGGTTGATGCGCTGGCCGCGCCAGGTGGGCGAGCGCTGGCGCAGCGGGTCCATGGCCAGTTCGTCGGCGCCCTGGGCGGGCTTGTCGCGCTCTTTCACCGCGCGCAGGATCTCCAGGAAGGTATCGGTGAAATCGGCTTCCTCGAAGGTGGCTTTTTGCAGATAGTCCCAGGCGTCGAGCGCCTTCATGATGCTGCGGTAAATGGTGGCCGGCATGGCCGACACCACCAGCACCGGCGTCGCGTGCTTCTTGTTGATGGCGTTGATGATGGCCACGCCGGCATGGCGCTCGCGTCCCAGTT
This sequence comes from Massilia pseudoviolaceinigra, assembly GCF_030846505.1. NCBI lineage: Bacteria > Pseudomonadati > Pseudomonadota > Betaproteobacteria > Burkholderiales > Oxalobacteraceae > Massilia > Massilia pseudoviolaceinigra. Next base: position 11,124 of record NZ_JAVCWL010000059.1, read on the forward strand.
CGATGTCGAGCACCACCAGGTCGTAGCGCTCGCGCGCGATCGCCGCTTCGGCCTCGTCGCGGCTGAACCACTGGTCGACGACGATGCCCGGCTTGGCCGCCTCGATCCAGCTGCGCAGCTGGTTACTGGTCGGGAGGTCGTCCTCGATGACGGCCACTCTGGGCATGTGCTGCTCCTGCTGATTGGTGAGGGTGCCAGTATCCTCGCTTTTGGCCGAAAAGTCATACGGGGCCTGTGAGCTTTTCTTCACAGGGCGCTGCGAAAGCTCCGCCCGGTGAGGGTTCTGGCCAGCTGTGCGCATTGATACTTCCACCCCATGGCGGGCACGATACGTTTCAGGGTCATGCGGGTGCAGGACCGGCAAACTGAAAAGGTGAGGCAAATGTCCGATCGGATCAAGAAGGTGGTGTTGGCGGTGCGCGCGGTGCTGGCAAAGGGCGCGGCGGGCCTTGGCGCGGTGACGCGTTCCGGCGCGCGCGCGGTGCCGCGCCCGGGCCTGCGCAGCGTGCTGGCGCTGTGCGCCATCGGCGGCGCCGGCTACCTGCTGGTGAAGCATCCTCCGGTGGCCAAGATTGAGCGCGGCAATGTCGGCATCCGCCTCAACCAGTTGAACGGCGCGGCCAGCGTGGTACGCGACGGTACCGTGGTGCTGGTACCCGGCGTGCATGAACTGCGCCAGCTGCCGGCGCTGGACCAGATCTACAAGGCGGCCGGCAGCGGCGAACAGCCCTACCAATCGGTCGAAGGGCTGGCGCTGGGCGTGGACCTGAGCGTGCGCTATGCGATCGATCCGGCCAAACTGGTCAAGGTGGCGCAAACGCTGCCGGACGATATCCGCGCCGCCGTGATCGACCCGGCGGTGCAGGGCGTGATCTACAAGGTGGTCACGCGCTACACCGTGCGCGAGATCTTTTCCAGCAAGCGCGCCGAAATCCAGCAGGTGATCGAGGCCGAACTCAAACCCAAGCTGGCGGCCGACGGCATCTTGCTGCGCCATGTCACCATCGGCAAAATCACGCTGCCGCGCGAGTACATGGCCGGGATGGAAACGCTCTTGGCCGAAGAACTGCAGACCGAGAAGATGCGCTACACGCTCGAACTGAAGGAAAAACAGGTCAAGCAGACCGCACTCGAAGCGGACGCCGACAAGATCAAGCGCGAAAAAGCGGCCGAAGCGGCCGGCAACGAGCAGATTATCGCCGCCAGGGCGCAGGAGCAGGCCATGGCGCACGTGCTGCGGTTCAAGCAGAAGCAGATCGAGCAGCGCCGCCTGGAAGCGGAAGCCGAAAAGACCTCGCGCATCAAGACGTCGGAAGGCGCGGCCCAGGCGCGCGTGATCGAAGCGACCGGCGAAGCCGATTCGCGCCGCAAGCTGGCCGACGCCGAAGCGTACCGCCAGGAGGTGGTCGGCAAGGTGAGCACCGCGCAGATGGAACGCGACGGCGCAGTGATCACCCGCCACCCGCTGCTGATCCAGAAGACCATGGCCGACAAGCTGTCCGACAAGGTGTCGGTGATCATCGCCGCGCCACCGACCGACGGCGGGTTTATCGGGACCGCGCTGCTGGGCCAGGGCAAGGGCACGCCAGCCACAGGCGCCATGGCCGCCGCTCCCGCCGCCGACACCGCAGCCGAGGAACAATAATCATGCTCGCTACCCTGACCGCCGCCGCGGCGATTGCCATCGTCACGCGCGACGAGATGCAACTGCGCGCCGGGCCGCGCGATTCGGCGCCCTCCCAGGCCGTGCTGTGGCAGGGCGACAGCCTGGAAATCCGCGGCGCCAAGATGGATTACCTGCAGGTCTACGACCACCGGCGCGAGCGGGCCGGCTACGTGCGCATGGCCCATGTGCGCCAGATCGACCTGGCCCCGGCGGCGGCGGCAGAGTTGAAGTCCGTGGTGCGCTTCGTGCGCGACACGCCGGGCGCGGAGGCGCTCGGCATCGGTTATGCGGCGGCCTTTCTCAAGGCCGCGCCGGCCACCGCGATCGATGCCGAGGTGTTCGATGCCCTGGGCAGCATGGCCGAGCGGCTGGCGAAGCGCGGTTCCTCGCGGCTGGACAAGCGCAGCGAGGCGGTCGTGGCGGCGCACCTGGAAGTGGTGGCCGACTACGGCGTGGTCATTCGCAGTTACGAGCGCGAAGGTGCGATCCAGCTGTGCTATGACGGTGAAGCGTTCCGCCGTGTGCTGGCGATGGCGGCCAGCCCAACCCAGCGCGCCACCGCGGCGCTGGGGCTGACGCGCGACGAGTGCATCGACCCGGCGCTGCGGGTGGCGCAGCGCAACGCGCTTGACCAGTGGCGCGCCGAAGTGCTCGACAAGGTGGATGTGAAGGACTTGCCCGAGCATGTGCGCAACCGCGTGTACACGCGGCGCGCGGCCGTGTGGTCCTCGATTGCTTTTGAGCTGGCGCGCAAGAACGCCTCGCCGACGGATGCGGCCAAGCGCGCCATCCTGGAACTGGCCAGTGTGAACAAGGCCGAACTGGCCGAGGAAGACCGCAGCGCTTATGCCGAAGCGGCGGTGCGCGCGGGCAGCGTGCGATGGGCGGCGGAGGCGCCGGTCGCCATGCCGGCGGGCCTGAGCGTGGTGACGCGGCCCGGCCAGCCGGGCGAAACCTGCGTGCTGCTGGTCGACGCGCAGCGCGACCAGCGCGCGCCACTGGCCTCGCGCTGCACGTATGGCATCGTGTGGAATGCGTCGGCGCGCGCCAATGCGCAGGCCAGCGCGCTGGCGCTGGCGGTGCAGCCGCTCGACGGCTGGCGCGAACTGTGGCTGTTTCATCGCGGCTCGGCCGGGTGGCGCATCGATGTGCTGCCGCCGGCGCCGATCGAACCGACCCTGGGTTACGCCGAATTTGCCGGCTGGGTGCCAGGGGCGGCCAAGGTGCTGGTCGCGCGCGAGGCGCGGATCGAGGGACGCATCAAGCGCACGTTCGAGATTGTCGACATCGATACCCTGGCGGTGGAAAAAAGCGCGGACCGGCCTGATGCGCTCAGCGGCTTCTACCGCTGGCAAGATCCGGCGTGGAAACGCCAGACGCTCAGCCTGCGATAAAGCGATCTTCAACTTCCATGATCGATCTTGAACTTATATGCCGCCGGCCGCTCCAATGAAGTGTACTCACTTCCTGAAGCGGAGGCGGCATCATGTGGAAGCAGTCTGTTACGCAAAGCGGGGGCGGCGGCGCGCCTGTTGTCCTGGGCATTAACCGGACGCAGGACGCAAGTATTTGCCTGATGCATGGGTCCGAACTGGCCTGGGCGATCCAGAAAGAGCGCCTGACGCGGCACAAGCACCACTGGGGCCGGCTGGACGACCTGCGCAACATTTACCGGCCGCGCCTGCCCGGGCTGGATGCGCCCATCGATATCCTGGTCGAGTGCTACTCTTGCGACGCCGAGTTCGCCCGGGTGACCGAGTACGAACGCGAGCTGGCCGCCACGCTGGCGCTGGCGCCCGGCTGCCGGCGCGCGCGCATCTCGCATCACCTTTCGCATGTATACAGTGCGTTCCATCCTTCCCCTTTCGAGGATGCCGCCGTCATGATCATCGACGGACAGGGCAGCCGCGTGGCCGACCTGACCGACACCTGGGCGGGCGCGGCTGGCGTGCCGGGCGACTGGTGCGAGGTGGCCTCGTTCTACCGCGCCGACCGGCAGCGGGTGGAATGTATCGCCAAGCAGCTGTGGAACCGCGACGAGCGCCAGCCGGTGGGGCTGGGCATGTTCTATTTTCTTTTGACGCAGGCGATGTTTCCGGGGGAGGGGAACGAAGGCAAGGTCATGGGCCTGGCGCCGCATGGCAAGGCGACGGCGCTGCGCTTGCCGTCGCTCGATGTGCGCGACGGACAGGTGACGATTCCGGCGCGCTGGCGCGAGCTGTTTGCCGAACGCGGCCGCTTTCGTTATGGCGGGGCGGACGATGCGCGCTTTGCCGATATCGCCAATCTCGCCGCGGCCGGGCAATGGGCATTTGAAGAAGCGCTGCTGGTGGTGGCGCGCTGGATGCAATCCCGGACCGGCGCCCGTAACCTGTGTTTCGCGGGTGGCACCGGGCTCAATTGCTCGGCCAACGAGCGCCTGCTGCGCGAGACGCCGTTTCGCCGCGTGTTCATTCCACCGGCGCCGAGCGACGCGGGCACGGCCATCGGGTGCGCCTTGTACGGGTTGGCCGAGCTCGGTGGTGCGTCCTGTGATTTTCGCTGGACGAGCGATTATCTGGGGCCGGAACCGGTGCCGGACCATATCGACGCGGCGGCGCAGAGTTGCGCGGACTTGCTGGTCGAGCGCATCGATGATCCGCCTGCCATGTGCGCGCGCATGGTTGACCTGCTGTGCGAGGCGCGCGTGGTGGCGCTGTACCAGGGCCGCAGCGAATTCGGCCCGCGTGCGCTCGGGCACCGCAGCATTCTGGGCGATCCGCGTATTGGCGCGATGCGCGACGATATCAATGCGCAGATCAAGCAGCGCGAATGGTTTCGTCCGCTCGCGCCGGTGGTGCTGCTTGAACGGGCCGAGGAATTCTTCGACGTGTGCCGGCCGGTGCCGTTCATGCAGTACGCCGCGCCTGTGCGCGAGCGGGCGGCACGGTTGATTGCGGCGGTGACGCACGTCGACTGCACGGCCCGCCTCCAAACGGTGGGGCCGGATGACGATCCTTTCCTGCGCAGCTTGCTGCACGAGTTCGAGGCGCGTACCGGCGTGCCGGTGCTGCTCAATACCTCGTTTAACCGCCGGGAGGAACCGATTGTCGAAACGCCCGCGGAGGCGGTGGCGACTTTTCGCGGCACGCCGATCCATGCGCTGGCCATGCCGCCGTATCTGCTGCGAAAACGGGATGGGGATGGGCTGTTGCGCGGCAATGGTCTGGAGCGACCGTGATCCGTGGCTATCCTGCGCGCGCCAGCGTGACGCCCGGGGACCTGCTGGCGCTGCATGTGTCGACCGACGCCGCGCGCTTCAGGGTGTGGTTTTATCGCTGGTGGGAAGGGGCAGAGCTGATGTCGCGTTCGGAGTGGCAAGCTGGCCGCTTTGCGCCGGCCAAGGGCGCCGATGAGGACTGGCACTGGCCCCGCTACGCGTTTGCGATTCCTCTCGCATGGCCTTCCTCGGTGTATATCGCCTATCTGGAGGAAGACGGCGGCTTGCCATTCGATATCGCATTGACCAGTGCGGCTGCCCTGTTCGTTGTAAGGGGGCGTGGCGGCGCCGACGTGCTCTACAAGATTCCGCTGGCGACCTTTCACGCCTATAACTATAGTGGCGGAGGATGTTTCTACGCGAATCCGCCGCGATCGAGCTCGCCGCCCGGGGCCCGCGTGTCGCTGTTACGCCCCGGCGGCGGTATAGGCGGCGAGACCTGGGGTGCGGCCGACTATTACGATGAGCGCTCCGCCCGGCAGACATTCGCCCATTGGGACGCGCCGTTCATCCGCTGGCTTGCAGGGGAAGGCTACAGGGTGGATTTCTGTCTGGATTCGGATATCCACCGCGATGCGGGCCTGCTGGCGCGCGGATATCGCCTGCTGCTCAGCGTAGGGCATGACGAATACTGGAGCGAGGATGCGCGCGACCACGTCGAAGACTTTATCGGCAGCGGGGGGAATGTCGCTTTTTTCGCAGCGAACGTGTGCTGGTGGCGCATTCATTATGTGGACGAGGGGAGCGCGGTCATTTGCCACCAAGGTGGGCCATACGGCGCGCTCGACCATTGGTGGCCGGTCACGGGAGCAGGTCGCCCTGAGGATGCGCTCGCCGGCGTCAGTTACCGGCATGGAGGAGGCTGGTGGGACGGCCCGCGGTCCACCCAGGGCTACGTGGTTCAGCAAGCGGATCATTGGGTGTTTGCGGGCACGGGACTGGAAAACGGCGAGGTGTTCGGCGCGCAGTCATGGCCGCCACTGGTCGGGTACGAGTGCGATGGTGCTCAGCTTGCGTGCATGGACGGGGCAGATGGGGGCGTGAGGCTCGCCGCGCAGGCCGGCAGGAATGGCACTCCGGCCAGCTTTGTCGTCCTGGCGACGAGCATGCTGGGCGACGGTTGGCAGGAGCTTCCGGCACGTTCCGGTCTTGCGGCAAGGGAGGGAATGCATGCTGCCACAATGGGTATCTATGCACGCAAGGGGACAGTTTTTACTGCGGGCACGACGGACTGGGCGCAGGTGCTTGCTACTGGGCACGATCCGGTTGTGGAGCGCATTACGCGTAACGTTTTGGAGCGCCTTAGAACGCGGTAAACGTTGCGAAAATGTCCCCCTCGCGGCAGGCTTCATAAAACGCCTTGCCAAGCTGCCAGAGGGTTTGCTATAGTTCGCCTCCCCGAAGAAAACGTTAACGAAATCAAGTAGTTGGCGGGTTGTTAAGGGCGTCTCGAACGAGACGGTGTAGTA